>CBDUCD010000028.1:0-15802 GCA_965365535.1 uncultured Rhodothermales bacterium
CAGCAAAACGGCAGCGGAGACGTTTGCCGCGTCGTGCGAGGCGGGCCGCTGACGCCGGGCGCTCAGGCGGGCTTGCGCGCCTCGACGAGCAGGCCCGTGCCGGTCGCGTTGTCGTGCCGGAGGTCGAGCGCGTGGAGCGCCAGCCCGACGGGCGCGACGGGCAGGTAGTAGAAGGGCAACAGCGCCGCGAAAAGGGGCGAGCGGCCCATCCACTTCATCGGGCGCTGGATCATCCACCTCCACGCCCGGCTGCCGTACGGCCCGTACGTGTACTGCGCCCGCGCGGGCACGAGGCCGGCCTCGCGCAGCTTGTCCTGGATTTCGCCCATGTTGTAGCCGTCGCGGACGTGCTCGGAGATGAACGACGTGTCGCCCTCGCCTTCTACCGCCGAGCCGCCCCTATCGCTGGGCGTGTTGATGAGGACGGTGCCGCCCCCAGCGAGCACGCGGGCGAAATGCCGGAACACGCCCCGGTCGTCTTCGATGTGCTCCATCACGTCCACGGACAGGATGAGGTCGAACGGCCCCTCGGCTTTCAGATCCGTCAGGTCTTCGACGGCAAACTGGACGCGGGCGGCGTACGGCGTCCTGTCGAAAAAGCGGCGGGCGTTGGCGAGGTAATCCTCTTTCACGTCCACGGCCAGGATTTCGGCGTTCGGAAACTGGCGGGCGATGAAATAGGCGTACTGCCCGAAGCCCGTGCCGGCGTCGAGCACGCGGATTTTCTGGCCCGGCGGATACGCCCCGAGAATGCGCCGCAGCGCCCGGTGGACGTGCCACGCCCTGAGGAAAAACAGGTCGAGCAGGCGGTAGAAGCCTTTCTGAAAAAGGGGGCGGCGGCTGAAAAACGCGCCCAGCCGGTCTTTTACGGGGTCGTAGTGCATCGGCGTGAGTCAGGCCGCGAGCGTGCGGGCGTGCAGAATCTCCTGCCCCTCCATGCGGCGCACCTCGTCTGATGCCAGGGTCAGCACGGCCACGGTCTCCCCTCTGCCCGTCACGAACTCCACCTCGAAGGCGGCCCCCCCATCATGCACATGCACCACCGTCCCCACGTCGCCTGCCGCAAGGCCATACGCAGGCAGGCCGTGCTCGAGCACGACGACATCTAACTCATTGATGCTCGGGGAAATCACGCGGGATAGGCGGTGATAAAGCGGGGAACGTCGCCGGGCGACGCCACCAACCAGATGGTGCGGAGGGTGACGGTGAGGCCGTCAGGTGCGCGGACGAACCCGTCCACCACGTATTTTGTGCCGAAAGGCGTCGTTTGCACCGCCACCGTCGTGCCCGTCCGGGCAATGTGCCGCAAATCGTCCGCCAGGCGCGCGGCGACTTCAGGCGTGTAACCGTGACGCCGGAAAAAGCGCGCTTTCGAGGCGCCGACGGGGTGCGCATCGCTCAGCAGATAGCCCGTTAGCTTGTCGGTGGAGATGGTCGCCTGCTGCGCCTGCGGCAGCGGGGGCAGCGGCGCGTCCACCGTTACGGCTGCGATGCGTAGTAGGCGACGGCGCGGCGGATGCCCTCCTCGAACGAGATTTCGGGCCTGAAGCCCAGCGCGGCCTGCTTTGCCGTGTCGCCGCCGCGCGCGAAAACGCCCTCGGGCTTATCGCTCGTGCCCACCACCTCGGGCTGGTAGCCGCACGCATCGGCGGCCATGCGGGCAAACGTCTTGAAGCTCGTGAAAAGGCCCGTCGAGAGGTTGAGCGCGTCGCCGTCGTCAATGGCGTCCATCGTCTTCAAAACGCCCGTCACGCAGTCCTCGATGTGGATGAAATCGCGCATCTGGTTGCCCGATCCCCACACGACGAGCCTGTCGGCGCCGCGCTGCGCCATCGCGCGCTTGCAGATGGACGGGAACGGGTACGTGTCGTCCTGGTCTTCGCCGTAGCCCGAAAACGGGCGGTAGCAGACGCTTTTGAGGCTGTGCCGCTCCCACGCCAGGCGGCTCAGGTATTCGACCGTCAGCTTCGACCAGCCGTACGAGAGGTCGGGCATCCCCAGGTCGCCGTCGAAGCGGATCAGGCTTTCGTGCAGCAGCTCGTAGTGGTCGGGCCGCTGGAGGGCGACGGGATAGGCGGCGCTGGACGAGAAGATGACGCTTTTCTGCGGCCTCGCCCGCACCGCCCACTGCCAGTACTGCGCATCAATGGCGAGGTCGTCGGCGACGGCAAGCGGGTTCTGCTCGATGACCAGCCGCCCGCCCACGATGGCGGCCAGGTGGAAGGCGTAGTCGAAGTCCGTGTCCTGGCGCTCGCGGAAGAAATCGCGGCAGTCCTGGTGGTAGAAGTGGAAGTTCGCGTGGTCGCGCGGGTCGAAAAGGGGCCAGCCGGCGTCGGGGTGGATGCCGCCCGTGAGGGGCGCGACGCTGTCAACGGCGTGGACTTCGTGGCCGTTTTCGAGCAGGCGCCGCGTAAAGTGGCGGCCCACGAAGCCCGCGGCGCCGGTAATGAGGATTTTGCTCATGCGTATTCCGTGTTGCGTGTTGTAGAAGCGGTCAGAAAGGGCAGCAGCGTGTCCACGAGCGCGCTCCACGAGTATTTGTCGGCCTGCCGCGCGGCCCCCTCGGCCAGCCTTTCCGGCCCGATCTCGTAAAAGCGGCGGACGCCGTCGGCGAGGGCGTCGGGGTTTTCAGGCGGCACCAGCACGCCCGCCACGCCGTCGGGGACGACCTCGGCAAAGACGCCCAGGTCCGTCGTGATCATGGGCTTGCCGAAGAAAAACGCCGTCTGCGCCACGCCCGAAGGCGTCGCCCGGCGGTAGGGCTGCACGAGGGCGTCGGCGGCGGAAAAGTAGCGGTGCACGCTTTCGTTGGGGATGTAGCCGGGGAAAAAGCGCACGATGGGCGCCTCGCCCGCATCCAGCCCGAGCCGCGCCGCCTGGGCGAGGAGTTCGTCCTTGTTGTCGTAAAACTCGCCCGCCACGACGAGTCGCGCGCCCGTTTCGCGGTGGATGCGCGGCATGGCGTCGAGCAGGATGTCCAGCCCTTTGTAGGGGCGGACGAGTCCGAAAAAGAGCAGCGTCCGCCCGTCGGGCAGGCCCAGCTCGGCGCGGGCCTGGGCAGGCGGCATGGGCGGCTCGAAAATGTCGTACACGGGGTGGAAGCCCTCGTACACGTCGGCGCCGGGCCGGAGGGTTTCGAGGTCGGCGGTGACGTGCTCGCTGAGGGTGAAAAACGCGTCGGCGCGGCCCAGCAGCCGTTTCATGAGCGGGCGCGTGGCGGGAAAAGCCTTGTGCGGGAAGACGTTGTGCAGAAACAGCGTCACGCGCGGCGCGGGCGCCCCGCCTTTCTGCATCGCCCGGCGCAGGGCGCGCAGCGTGCCCAGGTAGGCAGGCACGAAAAACGGCAGCCAGTGGCTCAGCACCACGGCGTCGGGGCGCCAGGCGGCCATCCGCTGGCCCGCCCGCTGCCACGAAACGGGGTTGACGGAGTCAATCCATCTTTCCGGCGCGTGCGGCAAACGCTTCTGCCAGCGGGCGTCCTCCTCGAACTGGCTTTCGCCGGGAAACAGCAGGCGGGGGTACTGCCGCGAAAACGTGACGAGGCGCACGTCGGCGCGCTCGCCCAGCGCCTGCGCCAGCCGGTTCTGGAAGTGGGCAATGCCGCCGCGAAACGGGTACGCGGGGCCGACGAGGACGATTTTCGGACGGGACAAGGTTGGTCGGGTTGGTTGGGTTGGTTGAGTTTGTTGGGTTTGCTCAACAAACAAACCATCAACAAACCAACCATCGCTAATGGCAAGGCGCGGAGCCGAACGGTGCTACCCCACCACCGGCATACGGGCGGGGGTTTCTTCGCGGATGTCGTACGTCGCGGTTTTTTCCAGCCGCGGCTTGACGATCATCTCGCCCAGCAGGCCCGTCGTGAACATCTGCACGCCCACGATGAGCAGCGTCACGCCCAGCAGCAGCAGGGGCCGGTCGCCCACGGGGATGCCGTAGAACACCTTCTCGACCGTAATCCAGAGCGCGATGACGAAGCCGACGAGAAACGAGAGCGTGCCCAGAATGCCGAAAAACTGCATCGGGCGGGCGGCAAAGCGCGTCAGAAACGAGACCGTCACCAGGTCGAGAAAGCCGCGGGCGTAGCGCTCGAAGCCGAACTTCGTCACGCCGTACTTGCGCGCGTGGTGCTGCACGGGCTTCTCGGCAATGCGGCCGTAGCCTTCCCACTTGGCCAGCAGCGGCACGAACCGGTGCAGCTCGCCATAAACGCGCACGCTCTGCGCCACCTCGCGGCGGTAAATCTTGAGCCCGCAGTTGAAGTCGTGCAGGGGGATGCCGGACAGCTTGCGGGTCACGAAGTTGTAGAAGCGGCTCGGAAGGCGCTTCTCGATGGGGTCGTGGCGCTTTCTTTTCCACCCGCTCACCAGGTCGAAAGGCCCCGTTTCGAGCATCTCGACGAGGCGCGGAATCTCCGCCGGGTCGTCCTGCAAGTCGGCGTCCATCGTGACGACGTAGCGGCCCGTGGCGCGCTCGAAGCCGACGGCGAGGGCGGCGCTTTTGCCGTAGTTGCGCCGGAAGCGGACGCCGCGAAAGCGCCCGTCGGCCAGGGCAATGCCTTCGACTACCGGCCACGAGTCGTCGCGGCTGCCGTCGTCCACCAGCCACGCCTCGAAGGCGAGGCCGGCGCCCTCGCACGCCGCCCGGATGCCGGCGGCGAGTTCGGGCAGGCTTTCGGCCTCCTCGAAAACGGGCACGACGATGCTCACGTCGGGCGCCGGGCGGGATGTGGAGCGCGGCTGCATGGCTCAGATGCTGCGCGGCGCGTCGGGCATCAGGCGCGAGGCGGCGCGCTCGCCTTCGTGGCCGAAAAAGCGGAGGCCGCCGTCCGTGCTGCACAGCCACACCTCGCGCGCCCCTTTGGCGAGGTAGAGCATGGTTTTCTCGCGCATCTCGGCATCGGTATTCGAGGGCGCGAGCATCTCGACGCAGATTTCGGGCGCTTTTTCGTAGGGTGTTCGGGTGCCGTGCGTTTCGAGAAAGGCATCAGACGCCCAGGCTACGTCCGCCACCTTGACGCCCAGCGGCGTGTCGATGGAGCACCGGGGCAGCACGCGCCCTTCGGGCAGGCCCTGCCGCAGCAGATAGGCCAGGTCGCCCTGTTGCAGGCTGTGGCGGTTGGAAGCCGGACTCATGACGATCTGCCCGCGTTCGTTGAGTTCGATTTTGTACGGCAGGTCGCGGAGCGCCGGATCGGCCAGCACGTCGTTCCAGTCCATCGGGTGGTGGGGTTGTGGGGGGGCGAGGTGGTGGGTGCAGGTTGGTGGTGAGACGCCGTTGTTCAGTCCGTTCGGCTCCTGAAGCAGTCCGTCAGGGCCTCCTGCCTCGTCACCCTTCCGCACCCGACCCACAACCTCACCCCTTCTCAACCTCAAACGTCAATCGTGGCGTACTTGGCGTTGCGCTCGATAAACTTGCGGCGCGGCTCCACGGCGTCGCCCATGAGCATGTTGAAGGTGCGGTCGGCGGCGGCGGCGTCTTCGATGGCGACCTGCTGGAGCAGGCGGCGTTCGGGGTCCATCGTGGTTTCCCAGAGCTGCTCGGGGTTCATCTCGCCCAGTCCTTTGTAGCGCTGGATGCCCACCTTCTGCCGCCCCTCGCCGCCCATCTCGTCGGCGTAGCGCTGCATTTCCTCTTCGGTCCAGGCGTAGCGCTCCTCTTTGCCCTTTTTGACGCGGTAGAGCGGCGGCAGGCCCACGTACACAAAGCCGTTTTCGATGACGGGCCGGAGGTGGCGGTAGAAAAACGTGAGCAGCAGGGTGCGGATGTGCGCGCCGTCCACGTCGGCGTCGGTCATGATGATGACGCGGTGGTAGCGCAGCCGCGTCAGGTCGAAGTCCTGCCCCGTCGTCGCCAGGCCCGTGCCGAAGGCCGTCACGATGTTGCGGATTTCCTCGTTGTCGAGGATTCGGTCGAGGCGGGCTTTTTCGACGTTGAGGATTTTGCCGCGCAAGGGGAGGATGGCCTGGAAGTGCCGGTCGCGGGCCTGCTTGGCGCTGCCGCCCGCCGAGTCGCCCTCGACGAGGAAAATCTCGCTTTCCTCGGGGTTGCGGCTGGCGCAGTCGGCGAGTTTGCCGGGCAGGCCGCCGCCCGAGAAGGCGTTTTTGCGCTGCACGAGTTCGCGGGCGCGGCGCGCGGCGGCGCGGGCCTGGGCGGCCAGGGCCACCTTTTCGACGATGCGCCTGGCTTCCTTCGGGTGGTCTTCGAGCCACTCGCCCAGCTTCTGCCCGACGAGGCTTTCCACCAGGCCCTGCACGTCCGAGTTACCGAGCTTGGTCTTGGTCTGCCCCTCGAACTGCGGCTCGGCCACCTTTACGCTCAGCACCGCCGTGAGGCCCTCGCGGAAGTCGTCGCCCGAAAGCTCGACTTTCTGGTTTTTGAGCAGGTTGTTGCTGTCGGCGTAGGCCTTGAGCGTGCGCGTGAGGGCGCGGCGGAAGCCCGACACGTGCGTGCCGCCCTCGTGCGTGTTGATGTTGTTGACGAACGAGTGGACGTTCTCGTTGTAGCCGTCGTTGTAGCGCATCGCCAGTTCGACGGGCACCTCGGCGTCTTCGTCGGCGATGTAGATGACGCCTTCGAGCAAACTGGTGCGGCCTTCGTCGAGGTATTCGACGAACTCGGCGATGCCACCCTCGAAGTGGTACGTCTCCGTCAGCCCTTCCTCGCGCCGGTCGGTAATGGTGATGGTGACGTTGCGGTTCAGGTAGGCCAGCTCGCGCAGCCGGTCGGCAAGGGTGTCGAAGCGGTACTCGGTGTCCTTGAAAATGGTGGTGTCGGGCCAGAAGTGGACGGTGGTGCCCGTCTCGTCGTCGGCGCCGAGGGGCCGCACCTGCTCTACTTCGGTCACGGGCACGCCGCGCTGGTAGCACTGCCGCCACTCGAAGCCGTCGCGGCGCACGCGCACCTCCAGGTCGGCGGAAAGCGCATTGACGCAGCTCACGCCCACGCCGTGGAGGCCGCCGGACACTTTGTACGAGCCCTTGTCGAACTTGCCGCCGGCGTGCAGCACGGTCATCACGACCTCGACGGCCGGGCGGCCCTCGGTCGGGTGCATCTCGACGGGGATGCCGCGCCCGTCGTCCACGACCGAAACCGAGTTGTCTTCGTGGATGGTGACTTCGATGTGGTCGCAGTAGCCGCCCAGCGCTTCGTCTATGGAGTTGTCCACGACTTCGTACACGAGGTGGTGGAGGCCGCGCGTGCCGATGTCGCCGATGTACATGGCGGGGCGCTTGCGCACGGCTTCGAGGCCTTCGAGCACCTGGATGTTGGAGGCGCCGTAGGTGCCCGGCGTGGCCTGGTTGTCTGCTGGCTGCATATCGTCTGAAAAGGCGCTGCGCGGCGCGCAGAGCGCGGTTTAGTGAAGTCACGGGGTAACGCCCCGGCGCGGGTTCCGTTCGCCCGCCGGGGGGTGGCAAAGGCCGTAAGGTACGCCCCGGCAAGGCCAGCGCGGGGGCCGGCGGCCCGGCGCCCTCTCTAACACCCGCGCACCGCCTGCCGTCAGGCCGTCTCCTCGCGCGCGCGGCGGACGAGCCGCAGCACGGCGGCGGCGAACAGGGCGGCGCCCTCGTGGAAGGCGGCGCCTTCAAGTGCGGCTACCCGTGCCCGCAGCGCCAGGGTTTCGCGGGCCTCCTCGGCCAGCGCCTCGCTGACGGCGGGGTAGAGGCTCAGCAGGTGCTGGTGCAGCGCGGTGAGCAGGCTGCCCATGCGGCGCAGCACGAGCATCTGATCCAGCCGGCGCAGCAGGGCCGGCGCGCCCGCCTCGTCTTCGAGCGTGAGCGAGGCCACGAGCCGCATCGCCAGGTCGGCGAGGTCGGCGCCGGCCTGCTGGCCTTCGTGGCGGGCGTGGGCGGCGGGCTGCTCCTCGCTCGGGTCGTGGCCGGCGCGGCGGGCCTGGTAGGCGCCCATCCACTCGGCGGCTACCGACAGCGTGGACAACAGGGCCGCCGTCTCGACGGCGTGGAGCGCGTCGCGATGGGAATCTTCCATGACCGGCGGCGCGCTAAACTTCGAGGTAGCGTACGAACGCTTCGATGCGCTGGCGCAGGTCTTCCTCGTCCTCGACCTCGCCGTACGAGGCCGCCACGTGGTAGCCGTAGTGTTCGAGCATGTGGCGCACGCGCGCGGCATCCACCACGTTGAGCTTGAGCGTGAGCCGGACAGGGCCGCCTTCCGCCCCCGGCGCCTCGGTCACGATGGAGCGGATCTGCACGTCGTTCTGCTCGATGGTGTGGACGAGCTTGGCGAGGGAATAGTCGCGCGGCTCTACTTCGACCGACACGACGGCGCCCGACTCCTGCGTGGCCAGCATCCCGGCAAAGCGCTCGAAAATGTCGTGGCGGCGCGCAAAGCCGATGTAGTGCCCGCCTTCGTCCACCACGGGCAGGGCCGTCATGCCGTGCTGCACCATGAGCTTGGTGGCCTCGAACACGTGCGCGTCGGGGGCGATGCCCACGGGGCGCCCGGCCAGCACCGTCGCCACGTCGGCGTCGGCGCTGGCGGCGTCGAGCAGGTTGGACTCGGCCACGACGCCCACGAGCACGCCCGCCGCGTCCACGACGGGCAGCACGCCCGCCGTCTCGTCGAGCAGCCGCCCGAGCACCTCTTCGATAGAATCGGTGGGGTGGACGGGCTCGGGGGTCCAGGTGATGATGGAACTGGTCATGGAAAACGGGGCCGGAAGGCCGAAGGGGCTGCCGTTGAGAGGGCAAGCATCGTGCCGCGGCAGCGCCCGTGATTTACGAAGATCGGCGCGCAGGCGCAAGTGCCGTTCGCGTGCCCCCTCGGGGTACGGCCCGTCAATCGTCCCTGCCGCCCTTCTCTACACGGCTTCCTGATAGCGTTCGAGCAGGCTGTAGCGCCGCAGCGCGGGCAGCAGGTCGCGGTGGTGGTGGGGCGCCACGCGGAAGCGCAGCGCCGACACGGCAACGGGGCTTTCGCCGGGCGCGTCGCGCCACGTGGCAAAGCCGTAGTCCTCGTCCACCACGTCGGCGGTGCGGCGGATGTGGGCCATCAGCCCGGCCTCGGTGACGGGGATGAGGGCCTCGACGGTCACGAAATCCTCCTCGGACAGCATCACCATGCGCGCCCGGAGGGCGTCGAGCCCCACGCCGCGCAGCGCCGACACGAACACGGCGCCCGGATACTGCTCGCGCAGCGCGGGCAGGATGCCGCGCGCTTCGAGCACGTCCACCTTGTTGAAGACGAGCAGCGTTTTGCGGTCGAGGGCGCCGAGTTCTCGAAGCGTTTCGCGCACGACGGCGATGTGCTCCTCGTAGCGCGGGTGCGACGCGTCCACGACGTGCAGCAAAATGTCGCTTTCGCGCACCTCGTCGAGGGTGCTTTTGAACGACTCGATAAGCCGGTGGGGCAGCTTGCGGATAAAGCCGACCGTGTCGGAGAGCAGCACCTCTTTGTTGGCGTCGAGGGCGACGAGGCGCGTCGTGGCGTCGAGCGTGGCGAAAAGCCGGTTTTCGGCCAGCACGTCCGTGCCGGCGAGGACGTTCATGAGCGTGCTTTTGCCCGCGTTCGTGTAGCCGACGAGGCTGAAGCGCGTGTACTCCTCGCGGCGTTTGCGCTGCGTCGTGCGCTGCTTGTCAATGCGGTCGAGGCGCTCGCGCAGCGTGGCCATGCGCGTGCCAATGAGGCGGCGGTCGGTTTCGATCTGCGTTTCGCCCGGCCCCTTCGTGCCGATGCCGCCTTTCTGGCGCGACAGGTGCGTCCACGCGCGCGTGAGGCGGGTGCGGAGGTAGTCGAGCTGGGCCAGTTCCACCTGCGCCTTGGCAACGGCCGTGCGGGCGCGGCTGGCGAAAATGTCGAGGATGAGGCCCGAGCGGTCCACGAGCTTGCAGCCCAGCTGCCGCTCCAGGTTGCGCAGCTGGACGGGCGAGAGGTCGTCGTCGAAAATGACGAGGTCGGCCCCGTGCTCTTCGACGAGTTCTTTCAGTTCGCCCACCTTGCCCGAGCCCAGATAGGTGGCGGGCTGCACCTGCGAGAGGTGCTGGGTGAGGCGGTCGGGCACGTCGGCGCCGGCGGTATCGGCAAGCTGGGCGAGTTCGTCGAGGGAGTCGTCGAGGTCGGCGCGCTCGGCCGGGCTGGTGCTCACGCCGACGAGGATGGCGCGCTCGCGCGCCTGGGGGCGGGTGTCGTGCAAAAGGGTGCGGGGAAAATCAGAAGTTTCTGCAACGCGGCGTCTGCCCGCAGGTTGCGGCGGCGCGCGTCAAACCCGGCATTTACATGCCCTTAGCCGAGCGTCTCGCGGCGGCGCGACGGGGGCGTGCTGACTTCCTCGAACCGGTGCTCGAGGAGTTCGCCCACGAGTTGCCCGAAGTGGCGGCGCAGCGGGCGCGGCACCCACACGTCCTGCCGCACGCGGCGCCCGGCGGCGTTGTGGTAGAAGAAAGCATAGTGCCACGGCGCCGGCCCGCCCTCGAAATAGTCCACCACCTCGTCCCACACGACCGACTTTTCGGGGTGGTTCACGTTGACCACGATGGCCTCCTCGGTCACGATGACGGTGTGCGCGAGCACGACGGCGGCCAGCCAGCACATGCCGCACAGCATCAGACCGGCCAGTTGCCAGACCTCGACGGACGGGTTGCCGCCGGCTGCCAGCACGGTGCAGACGCCCATCAGCACGATAAAGGCGAGAGGCCAGAGGGCGCTGCGCCAGACCAGCCGGTCCGTCCACGTCAGCACGGCGTGGGGTGCCCGCAGGCGGTTCCGCACGGTAAGGGCCAGCAGGGTGATCGTGACCCCCGCAAAGCCTACAAAGGCGATCGTGAAGAGAATCGTGCGGAGGGTAGCAAAGTCCATGGCACGCGCGCGTCAGACAGGTGAAATCGCGGGCCGCCTCAGTTTCGAAACGATCATCTCGGCGCCCAGCAAAAGCAATGCGACCCACAGGAGGATGTTCCAGATTTCGCGCCCCCCCGGGGTGCCGGCAAGGGCGGCGACGGCGCGGCGGGCCACCTCCCCGGCGCCCTCCACGACGACGGGTTGCAGCCCGGTAACGGCTGTTATTTTCTCCCGGGCGGCAGGGGCGTCGGCCAGCGCCGGGTCGGACTCGCGGGGGTCGAGGCCCACGGCCACGCGCCGCAGCACGGCGCCTTCGCTGGTAAGCGTGTACACGCCGCGCTCCCCGACGGCCTCGTCGGTTTCGAGCAGGGTGCCGCCGAAAAGGGGCTGCGCGCGCATCACGTACTCCTGCCCCGAGGGCGCCACGAGCAGGGGCGGCGCGGCAGGCAGGCGACCGCCCACCCGGATTTCGGCGCGCTGCCCGGCGACGAGGGCGGCGGCGGGCGCGTCGTCGGGCGCGGCGAGGTAGAACAGGCTGCGGTAGAGCAGGGGCAGAAACAGGCCGCGCGTGGGCAGGTCGCTCCACCGCGCGTCGAGGGCACCGGTAAACAGCAGGATGGCGCCCGCGCCCTGGCGGATTTCCTGGAGCGCGGGCTGCCCGTCGGTGAGGCGCAGCAGGGTGGTTTCGGCGCCGCTGCCGGCGCGGTAGGGCGCGTAGCGGAAAAACGACAGCGCCTCGGCGCGCCCGCCGCGCCCATCGAAAACGCCCGCGAAAACGGGGTGCTCGCGGTCGAGGGCGCCCAGCGTGCCGACGGCGCTGCTGCCATCGCCGATGGGCGCGGCCAGCGTGCCCCCCCCCACGGACGCGAGCAGCGCGTTGAGGGCGTCGGGGCGGAGGCCGGGGGCGGCCAGCACGCCGCCGCCGCCCGTCACGAAGCGCGCCAGCGTTTCCACCTCGCCCGACGCCAGCCCCGCCGGACTCGCCAGCACGACGGCGTCGAAGGCCGACAGGTCGCGGGCGGCAAGGGCGTCTTCGGAAATCGCCGTCACGTCGAAGCCGGCGCCGGCGGCGCGGGCCGCGGCAAGAGCGGTTTCGACGTAGCGCGTGTCGGCGCCCTCGCCGCGCACCACGAGGATGCGGCGCGTTTCGGGCACGTGGAGCACGAAGGCACGGGCGTTGTCGTCCTCGAACCCGTCGGCTTCGCCGCGCACCTCGCCGTCGAGCCAGCCCTGCGCGTCGGGCGAAAAGGTGAACGGGACGGTGGTGGCGGCGCCGGGCGCGAGCGTCGCGGTGTTGCGCGCCACGGGCCGCCCCGCCAGGTAAACCGTCACCGCGTAGTCGGGCAGCGCGCGGGCGCCGCTGTTGACGAGCGTGGCCGCCAGCGTGACGGGCTGCCCCTGCTCGACGATGCGGCTCTGCGTCTGCACGTCTGTCACGGCCACGTTGGACTGCGGGCCGCCACCCACGGGTAGCAGCACCACGCGCCCCTCGAAGGGCACGGGCGCGCGGGCCGAATCCGCCAGCGTGCTCTGCTGGAAGTCGGACACGACGTAGATCTCGCGGGCGGGAAACGTGGCGTCGGCGAGCAGGGCGGCGGCGCGGTCGAGGTGGCGGGTCAGCGGAACCGTGCCGTTTTCGACGGCCAGCGCCGCGAGGGCGTCGAGCAGGGCGGCGCGCGTGCGGTAGGCCGCCGGGCGCCGGGCGGGGTCGGCGGCGGTGGGCAGGAGAAACACCTCGTCGCCGTCTTCGAGGCCTTCCACGAGCGTCGTGGCAAGCGTTTTGGCCTGGTCGAAATAGGCGCCCTGGGCGTTGCGAAACTGCATCGAGGGCGAGTTATCCACGACGAGGACGACGGAGGCGTTGGCGCGCCCCAGCGCCGGGCCGCCGCCTTCGAGTACGGGGCGGGCAAAGGCGAGGGCAAGGGCGGCAAGGGCGAGAATGCGCAGCGCCAGCAGCAGCCACTGCTGCACGCGCATCCGCTGCATGGTGCTTTTTTCCAGCGCCCGCAGAAACTGGAGCGACGAGAACACGACGCGCCGCGGCCTCCTGAAATTGAACAGGTGGACGAGGATGGGGATGGCGGCGGCCATCAGCCCGAAAAGCAGCAGGGGGTTGAGAAACGTCATGGCCCGGAGGGTAGCGCCCGCCCAACCCCGAACGACGCGGAGGGTGCCCCGCGTGTGCGCACCCCGTCAGCGGGCGTCTTTTTGCACCAGCCGGAGGTGGGCGCCCACCGGCATCACGAGCCGGAAAATGCTGCCCCGGCCCAGCCAGCTTTCCACCTCTACGTCGCCGCCCATGCGGCGGGCCATGCCCCGCGCCACGGCCAGCCCCAGCCCGGCGCCCTCGTGCCGGCGCGCCATGCCCTTCGACTCCTGCTCGAACGGCTCGAACAGGTTGGGCAGAAACGCCGGGCTGATGCCCGGCCCCGTGTCTTCGACCTCGACGAGTCCGCAGGCGCGTCCGTCGCGGCTGGTGCCCATCGCCACGCGCAGCGTCACGCCGCCCTCGTGGGTGAACTTGACGGCATTGGCGACGAGGTTGTGCAGGATGCGGTGCAGCGCGTCCCCATCGGCGGAGACGGACACGGGCTGGGCAGGCGGCTCGAAATCCAGCGTCAGCGCTTTGGCCTCGGCAAGGGGCGTCATTTCGCGGGCGACGGCCTCGCACACGCTGGCCAGGTTGCACGGCTGCACCTGAAAGGCGTCGCGCCCGCTTTCGAGCGTGGCGAGGTCGAGCACGGCGTTAAAGGTTTCGAGCAGGCGCTCGCCGCTCTGCGCGATCAGGCGGGCAAATTCGCGCGGCTGGCCTTCGAGGTCGAGGGCCAGCACGTCGGCAAAGCCGAGGATGGCCGTCAGGGGCGTGCGCAGCTCGTGGCCGATGTTGTCGAGCAGGCTGTTTTTGGCCAGCAGCAGGGCCTCGGCGTGGCGCTGCGCGGCCTCGGCCTGCTGGCGGGCCTCGACGAGGCTTTCCTCGCGCATCCACTGCTGCGTCACGTCCACCACGATGCCGAAAAGCTGCGTCGGGCGCCCGGCGGCGTTGAGGGCGCGCTGGCTGCTCGCGCGCAGCATCCGCACCTCGCCCTCGACGCGGCGGATGCGGTACTCGAGTTCGCGCGAGGTGCCGCGCCGGCTCAGACGCACGTAGCGCGTGAGCTTGTCGAGGTCTTCGCGCACGACGTGTTGCAGGAAAAGCCGCTGCGACGGCGCGACGGCGCCGGGGGCGTAGCCGAAAATGCGGAACGTCTCGTCGGAGAAAAACACGCGGCCCGTGGCCGTGTCCCACTCCCAGTAGCCCATGCCTGCCAGGCGCTGCGCCGCGTCGAGCCGGACGACGTTGCGGCGCAGGCTTTCCTCGACGCGCTGCCGCTCGGCGAGTTCGGCTTCCAGGCGGGCCTGCATCTGCTGCACCTTTTCGAGCTCGCGCTGCAAGTGCTGGTTGCGGGCGACGAGTTCTTCGGAGGTGAGGCCCAGCGACCGTTCGAGCAGCCGCCTTTCGTCCTCGAACTGGTGGTACGCCTCGTTGACGGCGTCGGCAAACGGCGCCAGCTCGGGGGGCGGCGTCTGGCCGAACAACCGGCGCATTTGCCGGGCAAGCAGTCGGTGGCGAGGCAGGTTCACAGGGCAGAAAAGTCAGGGCGTCTCGGCCAGTACGGTGATGGTCATCGTCTGGTTGTGGAGGTCGCAGCGGTGGCTGCCGCCAAAGGGCGCGAGTTCGCCGTGCGAGTAAAAGCCGCCTACGGGAACGCCCGGCCCCAGCGCGTCGGCGACGGCTTCGAGTTCGTCCTCGGTGCGGACGCCCATCACCTGGCGGCGGCCCGCGCAGCTTACCAGCAGGGCCAGCTCGGCGGGCACGCCCAGCGCCGCGGCGGCCTGCTCGGCGGCCTCCGTCGCGCCGTCGGTGAGGCGCTCGTGGCTGGTCTGCATAAAGCGCGCGTACGTGCCCTCGGGCACGTCGCCGGCAAACTGGAGGCTGCCCTCGGCCTCATCAACGCCAACGGTCGTGCGGACGATGGCCTGGCCCTCGCCGTCTTTGCGGATGGCAAGCGGAAACAGCCAGCCGCTGGCGGGCAGCGCCTGGGCGTGGGGGCCGAGGTACTGCTTGTAGAGGTCGAGCGCGGGCTGCCCGTCGAGGGTGTAGAGCTTGTTGCCCGTGGCGCGCGTCACGAGCCGGTCGGGGCCGAAGGGATGCCAGCCGCCCACGGCGCTCCAGCCCACACGCAGATGGTGGCCGTAAAACCCGACGGCCACGGCGGCAGGGGCGCGCAGCACGCCTTCCGCCCACACGGGCGTCTCGACAAACCGGATGTCGTCTCCCGCCAGCCCGCCCGTCACGCCCACGCCCGGCGGCAGCGCCGCCGCCAGCCCCGCCACGAAAGGCGTCGCGTTGAGGTGGACGCCGTCGGCGAGGACGAACACGTGGCAGAGCGGCAGGCCCTCGTGCGCGCCCGAGAGGCCGGTCCCCAGCCGCGCCCCCAGCGCCTCGTTGGTTTCGCCGTCCTGCCGTTCCACCCGCGCCAGGGCCACGCGGGTGTGGTCAAACTGGAGGGCCGTGAGCACGATGCTGCCGTCGTAGATGGCGTCGCCTTCGATTTCGCCGCACGACGAGCAGCCCACGACGCGGGCCGCCGGGTACGCCGATGCGATCTCGGAAAAGCAGGCGGGGCCCGCCATGAGGTGGCTGTCGCCAAAAGCGAGGACGAGGTGGGCGTCGGGCTGAGGCCGGAGCCGGGTGCCGGGCGCCCACCGCTGCTGGAAAACGTTCATCGGGATCGGGAGAGTAGAAGGCAGCGTCGCTACAAAACACATACCTGCCCCTCTATCCTCTATTTAACCGGGCCTCCGCGCTGCGGGCAGGGTTTGAGGAAACGTGTGCGCGACGCTGCGGCACTCTTTTCCTGCCCCCGGCGCTTTTCGGGCGGCGCCGTCCACAACCTCGCCCGCGCTGGGGCGTTGGCCTCTGCCCCTTTGCACATAGCCGCGCCCATGCCCACCGCGCCCGCCC
>CBDUCD010000029.1:0-15702 GCA_965365535.1 uncultured Rhodothermales bacterium
ATGCGGCGGTCGCGCAGAAACGGCCACTCGGTGCGCAGCGCGTCGAGCCGCGACAGGTCGAGCGTCTCGACCAGCACCTCCTCGCCCTCGACCGACGCGCGGGCGACGATCTGGCCGTCCGGGCCGGCGATAAACGACTGGCCCCAGAACTCGATGCCGTCGCTGCCCTCCTCGGGCGCGCCCGGCGCGGGCTCGAAGCCCGTCCGGTTGGCGGCGCACACGAAGCAGCCGTTGGCGACGGCGTGACTTTTCTGGATCGTCTCCCACATGCTGTGCTGCGCCTCGCCGCGCGCGGCCTTTTCGTCGGGCAGCCAGCCGATGGCCGTCGGGTAAAAGAGGATCTGGGCGCCGCGCAGCGCCGTCAGCCGGGCGGCCTCGGGGTACCACTGATCCCAGCAGACGAGCGTGCCGATGCGGGCGCGGGGCGTGTCGAAGGCCATGAAGCCCAGGTCGCCGGGGGTGAAGTAGAACTTCTCGTAGAAGAGGGGGTCGTCGGGGATGTGCATTTTGCGGTACTTGCCCGCGTACCCCGTCTGGGGGTGCAAAACCGCCGCCGTGTTGTGGTAGAGCCCCTCGGCGCGCTTCTCGAAAAGCGACACGATGAGGGTGATGCCGCGCTGCCGGGCAACGTCCTCGAAATGGCGCGTCGTGGGGCCGGGCACGGGCTCGGCGAGGCCGAAGAGGGCGTGGTCCTCGCTTTTGCAGAAGTAGCGCGACCGGAAAAGCTCGGGCAGGCACACGACGTCGGCGCCCCGGTCGGCGGCCTCGTGGACGAATTGGGTCGCCCGCGCCAGGTTGTCGTCGGGGCTGTCGCTGCAACGCATCTGGACGAGGCCGACGCGGACGGTGGAGGGGGTCATGGGGGCAGAAGGGTATAGCGGAGCAGAAAATGGTGCAACAGCCCGTCCACCTCGGTTGTGTCCGCGAGTCCGTGGATGATCTGTTGAAACGCGGCCTCGTCGCCCGCTTCGGGGTAGTGGGCGCGGTAAGCCACGAGGCGCTCGCGCTCGCGCTCGGCGTCGAGTTCGGAGTGGAACTGCGTGCCGTAAACGGGGCGCCCGTCCACGCGGAACGCCTGGTGGGGCTGGCTGTCGCTGTGGGCCAGCGACGTGGTGCCCGGCGGCAGCAGGGCCACGCGGTCGTGGTGGCCCTGGTTGGCGCGGAAGCGCGTGGGGAAGCCCGCGAAAAGCGGGTCGGCGCGCCCGGCGGCGTTGAGTTCGACGGCGAAGCAGCCCAGCTCGGCCCGCGCGGGGTCGTGGACGACGGTGCCGCCCAGCGCCCGCGCAATGAGCTGGTGGCCCCAGCAGCTTCCGAAAAGCGGCACGCCCCTTTCGACGATAAGCCGCACGAAGGCCAGCAGGCCCGCCATCCACGGATAGTCGTGGCCCACCGAGTACGCGCCCGAGCCGCCGATGAAAATGGCGTCGGCGCCCTCGAGCAGGGCGGGGGAGAAGTGGGCGTGCAGCACGCTGATGGGCCGGATCTGCGCGGGCGCCAGGCGGGCGCGCTCGGCAAAGCAGCCCACCTCCTGCGCCTCGATCCACGGCTCGTCGCGGGCCTGGAGCAGCACGACGGACAGGTCGGCGAGGCGTGTTTTCATGGCGCGGCGGGCGCGGCATCCAGCCAGTCGCCAAAATGCTGGCGCAGCAGGTGGTAGAGCCGGTGCAAGGGCAGCCCCACGACGGTGTAGTAGTCGCCTTCGATGCGCGAGATGAAGGCCGCGCCCCAGTCGTCCTGGATGCCGTACGCGCCCGCCTTGTCGAGCGGGGCGCCCGAGTCCACGTAGCGCGCAATCTCGGCGTCGGACAGGTTGGCGAAAAAGACGCCCGTTTCCTCGTGCGCCGCGACGCGCTGCGCCCCGTCGAGGTGGACGAGGGCGAGGCCGGTAAACACGGTGTGCATTTTCCCCGACAGGCGGCGCAGCATCCGCGC
Source organism: uncultured Rhodothermales bacterium (assembly GCA_965365535.1). GTDB lineage: Bacteria > Bacteroidota > Rhodothermia > Rhodothermales > BA12 > CBDUCD01. The sequence goes on from CBDUCD010000029.1 coordinate 1,933, forward strand.
GGCGTCGTCGGCGTCGGCGGGTTTGCCCAGCATCTGCCCGTCGAGCACGACGATGGTGTCGGCGCCCAGCACGAGCCGGTCGGGGTGGCGGCGGGCGATGGCGAGGGCTTTTTCGAGGGCGAGGTGGCGCACGAGGGCGGCGGGCTCGGCGTCCGGCGGCGCCGTCTCGTCCACGTGGGCGGGCAGCACCTCGAAGGGGATGCCGAGCACGCCCAGGAGGTGGCGGCGGCGCGGCGAGGCGGAGGCGAGCAAAAGGGGCTGGCGCAGCATAGGGTAGGGGGCGGAAGGTGGGGGCAAGTTCGTCCCTGCCGGGCTGCTGCCCAATACGCCCCGGCCCTTCGTACCTTGAAGGTCGTGTAACGCACCCCTAACAAGACCCCGGCGCGCACCCCGCGATGACTGCTATCACCATCTGCAACCACAAGGGCGGCACAGGCAAAACCACCACGGCCCTCAACCTGGCCGCCGCCCTCGGCCTCAGCGGCCGCCGCACCCTCGCCATCGACCTCGACCCGCAGGGCTTTCTGACGCGCACCGTCGGCGCCGACGAGCCCGCGCCCGAGGCGTCTTCGATGGCGCTTTTCGACCTCAACACAGACATGCGCGCGCTGCCCGTCATCGCGATGAGCGGCTTCGACCTGTTGCCGGCCTCGTACAAACTGACCCACCTGATGCGGCAGCTCAACAAGCCGACGGACGTGCTCTACGTCAAGGAAGCCCTCGGCGCGGCGCCCGACTACGACGTGGTGCTGTTCGACACGGCGGCGGCGGTCACGGTTTTCAGCCTCAATGCCCTCGTCGCCAGCCAGTTCTGCGTCGTGCCCGTGACGCCCGAGCACCAGCCCGTGCTGGGCGCCGAGCAGACGTTTCAGACGGCCCGCCTCGTCCAGTCGAAGCTCAACCCCGACCTCGCCGACCCGCTTTTTCTCTTTACCCAGGTGGATGGCCGCAAAGGCAGCCACACGGCGTACCGCCGCACGATGCGGCACCACTACGGGCCGTGCGTCATGCGCAGCGTCATCCGCACGTCCACGTCGCTGTCGAACCACTACCCGATGGGCACCACGGTTTTCGACCACGACCCGTACAGCCGCGGCGCCCGCGACTACGCCAACGCGACCGACGAACTGCTGGGCGTCGTGGCGCAGGGCGGGCTGAAAACGGACGTGCGCGGGCGCGACGCCCACGAGCACGCCGTGCTGACCGACACCGAAGCCCCGGTGTCCTGACGTGCCCCGACGCCCCCTTTCGCGGCAGGGTGCCGCCCTCCGTTTCGGCCTCGGCGCGGCGCTGCTGGCCGTCCTGCTCGTCGTGCTGGGCACGCGTGCCACGGGCCTGCCGCCCCTCGGCGCGCTGCTCGACCCCGCCGGGGGCGTGTACGCCCTCGCCCGGGCGTCGCCTCCCGCCAGCGAACGCCTCGCACTGGCCGGCCTCGACGGCGAGGTGGAAGTCGTGCGCGACCGGCGCGGCGTGCCCCACATTTTCGCCACGACGGATGCCGACGCCGTGCGCGCCCTCGGCTTCGTGACGGCGCAGGACCGGCTGTTCCAGATGGACTTCATCGCCCGCGTCGCCGCCGGGCGCCTGTCCGAAGCCGTGGGCGCAAGCGCCCTCGACACCGACCGCTTTCTGCGCCGCACGGGCATGGAGTGGGGCGCCCGCCGCAACTGGAACGCCATCGAAAAAGAGGGCGGCATCGAGCGCGACGTGCTGGGGTGGTACGCCGAGGGCGTGAATGCCTTTATCGCCCAGATGCGCCCCGCCGACGTGCCCGTCGAGATGCGGCTGCTGGGCTACGCGCCCGAAAGGTGGACGCCCCTCCACACGCTGCGCATTCTCCAGTACATGGCCTTCGACCTGTCGTTCGACCGAAATGAGCCGCGCCTGAGCGCGCTCCGCGCCGGGCTGGATTCCCTCGACTTCGAGCGGCTTTTCCCCGTCCACTCGCCCCTCGTCGTGCCCATCGTGCCCACGCCCGGCGGCGGGGCGTCGCTGCCCGCAACCGTCGAGCCCTACCCCGACGCCTCTCTTTTCGAGGGCAGCAGCGGGCCGGCAGAGGGCTTCATCCCCGGCAAAGGCTCGAACAACTGGGCCGTGTGGGGCGCCCGGTCGGCCACGGGGATGCCCCTGCTCGCGGGCGACATGCACCTGTCGCTGACGCTGCCCGCCATCTGGTACGAGGCGCACCTCGCCACGCCGGGCTTCAACACGTACGGCGTCACCGTCCCCGGCGCGCCCCTGCCCGTGGAAGCCTACAACGATTATATCGGGTGGACGTTTACCAACACGGGCGCCGACCAGATAGACCATTACCGGCTCACCGTCAACCGCGAAAACACGGCGTACCTGTTCGACGGGCTCTGGCACGACTTCGAGATGGTGCCGGACACGCTGGGCGTGCTGCGCGGCGCTGCCGTCGTGGACACGCTGCGCTACACGCACCTGGGGCCGGTGATGGACGTGGACGGCCAGCCCGTCGCCCTCCGGTGGACGGCCCACGGGCGCAGCCGCACCATGCGGGCGCTGTGGAACATGCACCACGCCACCAATCTCGCCGAGTTCGAAAAGGCCACGCGCGACTGGGACACGCCCATGCAGAACATCCTGTACGCCGGGCGCGACGGCCACATCGCCATCCGCTCGACGGGCCACCTGCCCGTGCGGGCGCAAGGCACCGGCAGCGGCCTGCTCGACGGCACGACAAGTCGGAATGCGTGGACGGGGCGCGTGCCTTTTGACCAGCTCCCGCACGCGGTTGACCCCGAACGGGGCTGGCTGTCCTCGACGAATCAGGACCCGGCGGACGCGTCGTACCCGTACTACCTGGGGCGCGACTGGTACAGCAACCTCAGATCGCTGCGCATCGCTCGCCTGCTCGACGCCCGGCCGCAGCACAGCGCCGACGACCTGAAACGCTACCAGGCCGACGTGCACGTGATGCAGTTCGAGCTGATGAAACCCCTGCTCGACACGCTCACGGCACTCGCGCCCCGCGCCGACTCGCTGCGCGCCCTGCTGGTGGCGTGGGATGGCGAGGCGGTGCGCGACGCCGCCGCGCCGCTCGCGTTTTACGTTTTCCACGAAACGCTGCGCCGCCGCGTGTGGGACGAGCCCGTCTTTGCGCGCCGCCGCCCGGCGTTCGTGCCGCTCTACCTCTTGCTGCGCGACACGCCCGGCAGCCCCTTGCTCGACCGCCCCGACACGCCCATCCGCGAGGATGCCGCCCTTCTGCTGCGCGGCGTGCTTGCCGAAGCCGCCGACAGCCTGCGGGCGCGCTTCGGGCCGCCCGCGTCGTGGCGGTGGGGCGCGGTGCACGGCGCCGTTTTCGAGCACCTGACGCAGAGCGACGCCCTCGCGGCGTTTTCGCGCGGGCCGTTTCCCTATCCCGGCTTTGCCGAAACCCTGTCGCCCGCCGCCGACCTCGAAACGACGCACAGCGCGTCGTGGCGCGTCGTCGTGGACTTTTCGGCGCAGCCGCCGCAGGGCTGGGGCGTGTACCCCGGCGGGCAGAGCGGCAACCCGTTCTCGCCCCACTACGACGACTTTATCGGCACGTACCTGGATTTCCGGCACTACCCGCTGTTCAAGCCCGCCGGCGCCGCCAGCATCCCCGCCGACTCCGTCGAGAGCCGCCTTCTGCTCAGTCCCCGCCGCTGATGTCGCACCCTTCGTCGCACCGGTTTTCGTCCCGGCTGGGGCTGTTGCTGAGCGTGCTCGGCATTGCCGTGGGCACGGGCAACATCTGGCGGTTTCCGCGCATCGTGGCGGGCAATGCGGGCGCAGACGGCGGCGGCGCCTTTCTCGTGGCGTGGGTCGTGTTTCTCGTCGTGTGGAGCATTCCGCTCATCATCGCCGAGTACGCGATGGGGCGGATGGCGCGGCAGGGGCCTGTCGGCGCTTTCATCACCGTCGCCGGCAAGCGCTTTGCGTGGATGGGCGCGTTCGTGGCCCTCGTCTCGACGGCCATCATGTTCTACTACAGCGTCGTCACGGGCTGGTGTTTCTACTACCTCGGGCAGGCCCTCACGCAGCCCCTGCCGTTCGAGACGGCGGCGGCCACGCGGGTCTGGGAATCGTACCAGTCCGGCGCCGGGCCGCTCGTCACGCACGCCCTCGCCATGCTCGCCGGCGGACTCGTGGTGCTGCGCGGCGTCTCATCCATCGAGCGCGTCAACAAGGTGCTCGTGCCCACGCTGCTGGCCGTCGTCGTGGTGTGCGTGGTGCGCGCCGTCACGCTGCCGGGCGCGGGGGCGGGGCTGGCGTACCTGTTCACCCCCGACTGGGCGGTGCTGGGGCACCCGCGCGTGTGGCTCGAAGCCCTCACGCAGAACGCGTGGGATACGGGCGCGGGCTGGGGCCTCATCCTCGCCTATGCCACCTACATGCGCCGCGACGACGCCGTCGTCCGCAGCGCCGTGATGACGGGCGTGGGCAACAACCTCGTCTCGCTCCTGGCCGCCATCGTCCTTTTCGGGACGGTTTTTTCGATTCTCGGCCCGACGATGCCGCAGGCGGACGTGCTGGCGGTGATGCAGCAGTCCGGCCCGGCCTCGACCGGCCTGACGTTTATCTGGATGCCGCAGCTTTTCCGGGCGATGCCGCTGGGGCGCCTGTTTGCCGTCCTGTTTTTCCTCGGCCTCTCCTTTGCCGCCCTCTCGTCGCTGCTTTCGATGATCGAGATGGCGGCGCGCGTGCTCGTGGACGGCGGCGTGCCGCGCCGGCGGGCCGTGGGCGCCGTCGTCGCCTTCGGCTTCGTGCTGGGCGTACCGTCGGCCCTCCATCTCGACGTGCTGGGCAACCAGGACTTCGTGTGGGGCGTGGCCCTGATTCTGTCGGGCGCCTTTTTCGCCTTTGCCGTCGGGCGCTATGGCGTGCGGCGCTTCCGCGAGCAGCACATAGACCTGCCGGGCGACCTGCCGGGCGGGCGCTTCTGGGACGCCCTCATCGGCATTGCCGTGCCCGTGCAGGCCGTGGCCCTGCTCGTCTGGTGGATGGCCCGCGCCACGACGGCGGACTTCACGACGGCGTGGTGGGACCCTTTCCAGCCCTACAGCCTGATGACGTGCCTGGTGCAGTGGGCCGTCGCCCTCGCCGCCCTTGTCGCCCTCAACGGGTGGATGGTAAAACGCACCCTCGCCCCGCCCGCGCCATGAGATTTTGCCTTGCCCTCTGCCTGTTCGCGTGCGCCGGCGGCGCCGCCCTGGCCCAGACGCCCGCCGCGCTCCGCACCCGCGCCGAGGCGACGGACTACGTCGAAACGTCGCGCTACGCCGATGTCGTCGCCTTTCTCGAAGCCCTCGCGCCGCGCTCGCCCCTCGTGCACCTGTCCACCTACGGCTACACGACCGAGGGCCGGGCGATGCCGCTCGCTGTCGTGGGCACGGGCGACCTCAGCCCCGACGCGCTGCGCGGCGACCATCGCGTGCGGGTGCTGCTCCAGGGCAACATCCACGCGGGCGAGGTCGAGGGGAAAGAGGCCCTGCTCGAAATCCTCCGCAGCATCGCCGGCGGCGCGCACCCGGCGTGGACGGACTCGCTCGTCCTCCTCGTCACCCCCATCTACAACGCCGACGGGAACGAGCGCGTGGGGCTCTACAACCGCCCGTGGCAGCACGGCCCCGTAGGCGGCATGGGGCAGCGCCCGAATGCGCAGGGCCTCGACCTCAACCGCGACCACACCCGGTTGGCCTCGCCCGAAGCCCACGCCTTTGCGCGCCTGCTGAACCAGTACGACCCGCACGTCGTCCTCGACCTGCACACGACCGACGGCTCGTTTCACGGCTACCACCTCACGTACGCGCCCGGCCTCAACCCCAACACGCCCGCGCCCATCACGCATTACCTGCGCAGCGTGTGGCTGCCCGAAGTCACGCGCGCGATGCACGCGGCAGACAGCCTCGACGTGTACTACTACGGCAACTTCGACGGCTTCGAGCAGCGCCCGGGCAGCGCGCCGGGCTGGTACACGTTTGACCACCGCCCGCGCTTTAACAACAACTACGTGGGCCTGCGCGGGCGCTTTGCCATCCTGAGCGAGGCGTATTCATACCTCCCGTTCGGCGAGCGCATCCGGGCCACGCGCCGCTTTGTGGAAAGGGTGCTGGATTTTGCCGCCCTCCACGCGCCCGACCTCCGCGCCGCCACTGCCGCGTCCGACGCCTTGCCCGTGGCCGGCACGCCCATCGCGCTGCGCAGCGAACTGGCCCCGCCCACCCCCGCCACCATTCTCGTGGGCGACGTGGCCGAGGAGCGCAACCCGTTTACGGGCGCCCCCATGTACCGGCGGGCCGGCGCCGCCGTGCCCACGCCCATGCCCGAGTACGGCCTTTTCGCGGGCACCCTGTTCGTGGAGGCACCCGCCGCCTACCTCATCCCCGCCGGCGAGGCCGACGTTCTCGAAAAGCTGCGCGCCCACGGTTTCGTGGATCGGGAGGTGACGGCGCCCACGGCGACGGTCGAAAGGTTCGTCCTCGACTCCGTCCAGGTGGCCGAGCGGGCTTTCCAGAACGCGCGCGAGCAGACCGTTTTCGGGCACTACGAGACAGTTCCGGACGTGCCCATCGCGGGGATGCGCCGTCTCGACGTGGCGGGGCCGCTGGCGCGGCTGGCCGTGTACCTGCTCGAGCCGCAGTCCGACGACGGCTTTGCCGCGTGGGGCCTTTTCGGCGAGCGCTTGCAGCCGGGCACAACCTTTCCGATCTGGCGACTTCCCGCCGCGCCGCGAAACTGAGCCGCCAGAGGCTTGTTGGCCGCGCGACCCTTTTTCCGACATGCGTCTTTTTCCCCTTTTACTTGCCGCCGCCCTGGCCGCCTGCACCGCCGAGGCGCCGGCGCCCCCGGCGGACACGACGGCCGCCGAAGTGCGCGACGTGCCTGCCGCGCCCGACACCGCCGCCCTCGAACTGCGCGAAGCCACAGCCGACGAGATTCTGGCGCACTTCCAGCAACACCCGGCGCGCCTCCACCTCGTCAACTTCTGGGCGACGTGGTGCCTGCCGTGCGTGCAGGAATTCCCCGAACTCGTCCGCGTCGCCGGCGACTACCGCGCAAAAGGCGTCGCGATGACGTTCGTGTCGGCGGATTTCCCCGAAAACGGCGACGCCGCCCGCGCTTTTCTCCAAGACCACGGCGTGGCGGGCGTGCAGTTCATCAAAGGCGGCACGGACGACGACGCGTTTATCGCCGCCTTCGACCCCGGGTGGATGGGCGAGCTGCCCACCACGTTTATCTACGACGCCGCGGGCCGCCGCGTGCAGTCGTGGAAACACAAGGTGGACTACGCCCTCGTCGCCGCCGCCCTCGATTCCCTCCTGACCCAACCCTGACCATGAAATACTTCGCGTTACTGCTGCTTCTCGCTGCTCCTTTCGCCGCCTCCGCCCAGGAACTGCCCCTCGGCAGCCCGCTGCCCCTGGCCGACCAGACCTTCTCGCGCGCCGACGGCCAGTCGGGCACGCTTGCCAGCCTCGCCGGCAGCAAGGGCACGGTCGTCGTGTTCTGGGCCAACAAGTGCGCCTGGGTGGATCGCTACGAAGACCGCCTGCTGGGCCTCGCCCGCGAGTATGGCGCGCAGGGCTACAACTTCGTGCTCGTCAACTCCTTCAACGGCGCGACCGACGCCAACGAGGCGCCCGACAAGTCGGCGGCCCGCGCCACGGCCAAGTCGTACGCCGTGCCCTACGTCACCGATGCGGGCGGCGCGCTTGCCAAAGCCCTCGGCGCCGCCCGCGCGCCCCAGGTGTTCGTTTTCGACAGCAACAAAAGTCTCGTTTACGTCGGCGCCATTGACGACAGCCCCTCCGACGCCGCCGCCGCCAAGCAGCGCTTTCTCTCCGACGCCCTGCGCGCCGGCAGCGCGGGCAAGGCCCCCGAGACGACGCGCAGCGAGGCCCTGGGCTGCCTGATCCGCTTCTGACGTGCGCGACGCCCTCCGCCTCGCCGCCCGCCGCTGGCGCGACGAGGCCGACCCCGCCCGGCAGCAGGCCGAGACGGACGCCCGCGCCCGGACGGGCTTTTCCCCGACGCAGATCGCCTTTGCCCTCAACGAGCAGATGGCCGCGCTGGCCCGGTGGCTGGACGCGCCGGAAGGGGAGGGCGCCCCTGCCGCGCCCCTTCCACCCGTCGCCCTGCACACCGAGAGCGGGCAACCCCTCGCGGGACTCGCCCCCGCCGCCGTGCTGCTCGCGTGGAACGCCGAGGTGGACGTGGCCGAGGCCGATAACACGCACCTCACCCGTGCCTTTCTGCGCAGTGCGGGCTGGACGCCGCCGCGCACCGCGCCCGCCCTCCAGCTCGCGCAGACGCCCGATGGGGACGACGTGCCCGAGGGTGCCCGCGTGCTGCCGTGGCGCGCGGCGGCAGCCCTGCTCGACGGGCGCGAAAACGCCGACGCCCTCGAACGGCTGGCCGAGGACGTGCTGCTCTACGACGGCGCCACGCCCCGCTGCGTGCGGATTTTGTGGGCGCCGCGCGGCCTCCCGCCCGACGCCTGCCTCGCCGCCTTTGCCCAGTACCGGGCGCGTTTTCCCGCCCCCGAAGGGCTGCGCGCCCGCGTCCGCATGATGACGGCGTTTGCGCAGAAAGGCGGGCTGCCCGCCGCCTTTCTCGACGACCATTCCCTGCTCGTCACGCGGGGCGCGCCCGACGTGCAGCGCCCCGGCCACGTCCGCTGGGCCGAGTACAGTAGTCTGGACGACGTGCGGGCGTGGGCGGCAGGGCAGGGGGCCAGCCTGTTCGTCCGAAAAGGACTCGACGCGGGCGCCGCAGCGCATCCCCTCGGCACCGCGCACCGCCCCGGCACCCGCCGTTTCACCGACGCCGCCCGCGTGCTGGCCGGCGTGCTGCCACCGGGGGCGTAGGGACGTGCCGCGGCACGTCCCCGCCGGGATTCAGGCACGTCCCTGCCGGGATTCAGGTTCGTGACCGTCCACCCGTCGGATGGGGCGGCAGGGGTTGCCGGCGGCGAAAACGCCCTCGGGCACGTCGCGGGTGACGACGCTGCCGGCGCCGATGACGGAACGGGCGCCGATGGTGACGCCCGGGCACACCATCGCCCCGCCGCCAATCCACACGTCGTCGCCGATGGCGATGGGGTAGGCCATCTCCCAGCCCGCGCGGCGCGTGGCGGCGTCGAGGGGGTGCGTGGCGGTGTAGAGCTGCACCTTCGGCCCCATCAAAACGCCGTTGCCGATGTGCACGGTGTTGCAGTCGAGCACGACGCAGTCGTAGTTCATGAACACGCCGTTGCCCACGAAGATGTGCGCGCCGTAGTCGCAGTAGAAGGGCGGGCGGATCTCGACGTCGCGCCCCACGCCGCCCAGCAGGCGTTCGAGCAGGGCGCGGCGCTTTTCGGGCTGGTCGGGGGCCAGCGCGTTGAAGGCATCCATGAGGCGCCGCGCGGCGAGTTGCATCCCGTCCAGCTCGGCGTCGCGGGCGGTGTAGAGGCTGCCGGCCAGCATCCGCTCGCGCATCGAACGCGCGTCGTCAGGGGAGGGGGCCATGCGTCAGGCGGGGAAGTGGGCGTCGAGGATGGGTTCGACAAGCGGCACGAGGGTTTTCCAGTCCGCCCCCGGCACGCGCGTGATGGTGACGAAGTCCGGCATCACGAGCACGCCCGCGACGGTGCCGAGGCTGAAGAGTTCGGCGGCGAGAGGGCTTGTGGCGGCCTGCGCGGGCGTCGTGAACGAGGCGAGGCCGCTTTCGAGAAAGCGCCCGCCGTCGGTGCGGACAAGCATCAGGCTGTTGGGGTTGGGCGTGGGGCGCGTCTGGAAACGGGACATGCGGAAAGGAGAAGGGCTGTAATAAGACCGTATCAGCCGGGCTGGAACGTGCACCGGAGCCCATGTTTCCGGTAGTATTGTCGGGCCTGCCCGCGCGGCGGTGCCCGGCAACGCCTTTTCCGGCGCGGCAGCGGCACCGGCCTGCTGCCCGGCGCCCCAGCGCTTACCCACCCTTTGTATGGACGACCAGATTACGCAACTGCCTCCGCCCCCGCCGCCCCGCGCCGTCGGCCCCTCGGTGCCGCTCGTGCCCCAGCTTCCGCCCCACGGCAACGCCACCGACCGGCTGGGGCAGCAGGCCAAGGGCCTCGTTGATGACGTCAAGGACTGGATGGACCTGCGCGTCAAGCTGCTCCAGACCGAAATCCAGGACCAGGTAAAAGGCAAAGTCAACGAACTCGTCTTCAAGCACCTGCCCAAAGTGCTGCCCATTTTGCTGGTGGGCATGGCCAGCTTTTTCCTGCTCATGGCCATCGCCTACGGGCTGGGCGAGTGGATCGGGCACACGTGGCTGGGCTTTCTCATCCTCGCCGTAATCCTGGGCGGCGCCGGCGGCGCCATCTACTGGTGGTACCGGCGCGAGGCGCCCCTCAACCCCCGCAGTCCCCATCACCCCGGCAACCCGGACAACGACGACGACAAAAATGGCTGACATCACGCATAAAAACCCGAGCGACGACGCCGCGCCCCTGGCCTCCGACCTCAAGACGCCCGAGACCGAAAAGGTGGCCCAGTACCAGCAGGAGGTGGCCCGGCTGGACGAGCAGCCGCACAAGCGCACCGCCAAGGAGCGCGCCGAGATCGAGGACAAAAAGGAAAGCCTCAAGCCCAGCGCCGACGAACTCCGCGCCGCCCTCGACGCCCGCGCGCAGCAGATTTCGCGGCGCTTCGAGGCCATCCAGGAGGAAGCCGCCCGCGTGCCCGAGCAGGTGGGCGAGGCCATCGCGCGCAGCCCGCTCGTAAGCGTGGGCGTGTGCCTGGGCGCCGGCCTGGCCGTGGGCCTGCTCATTGGCGGCATCGGCAAGAAGAAGTCGCGCGTGCCCGCCGCCCACCAGGCCCTCGTGGACGACTACCTCGACGCCCTCGCCGACGAGGCGCGCCTGCTCATCAAAAAAGGCGAAGACGCGGGCCGGGCCATCCGCCGCGCGCTGGGCAAGCACACCCCCATCGTCGTCACGATGGGCGGCAAGGCGGACGACGACGACCAGAAGGGCTTTATGCGCACCGCCGTTGACATGGCCGCCAAAACCGCCTTCGGCTTTGTCACGAAAGTGGCCCTCGACAAGCTGATGGTGCTTTCGGGCCTGGCCGACCTCGACGACTCCATTGCGCGCACGGCGCACCGCAGCGGTAAGGCGGAAGTTATCGCCGCAGCGACGGAAGGGCGCTGACTCTTAGCGCCATCTCCGTCAACGGGAAGCGCTTCCAGGCGGATGGTTGCGCTTATTTTAGGACGCTCCGCGCCCTGGCCTCGTGCTGTTCACGCCGCGCGGGGCCATCCTGTGTTTTAGCGCCCTCCACCCATGCGACTTCTCCTTTTCGGCCCGCCCGGCATCGGTAAGGGCACCCAGTCGGCCCTGCTGACCGAGCGCCTCGCGCTGGCCCACGTCTCGACGGGCAACATGCTGCGCGCCGCCATCCGCGCGGGCACGCCGCTGGGCGAGGAGGTGCGGCACTACATCGAAGCGGGCCGCCTGGTGCCCGGCCCCATCGTGCGCCACCTGGCCGACGAAGAGCTGCTGCGCCTGGGGCTGGACGACTTCGTGCTCGACGGCTACCCGCGCACCGTCGAGCAGGCCGAGTGGCTCGACGCCCTGCTGGCGCCCTCGGGCGTTCGCCTCGACGCCGTCGTGTCGCTCGTGGGGCCGGACGAGGAGATCATCGAGCGCCTTTCGCGCCGCCGCATCCACAAACTCACCGGCGAAAGCTACCACCTCGACTTCAACCCGCCGCCTGCCGACCTCGACCCCGCCCTCGTCGTGCAGCGCGTGGACGACCGCCCGGAGGCCATCCGCAAGCGCCTCCAGGTGTACCGCGCCGAGACGCAGCCCGTCGAGGCGTACTACCGCGCCTGCGGCCTCCACTACGAGGTGGACGCCGTGGGCGAGATCGAGGACGTGTACCGCCGCATTCTGGCCGTGCTGCGGCAGGCCGTGCCCGCTTTCACCGCTGCCTGAGCGCCTGCCGATGCTCCAAACCCTGCGCGCCGCCGTCGAGGCGGGGCTGGCGGGCCTGCCGTTTCCCCCCGCGCCCGCTCACCTCTACGACCCCGTCCGCTACGTGCTCGAAGGCGAGGGCAAGCGCCTCCGGCCCCTGCTCGTGCTGCTGGCCGCCCGCGCGTATGGCGCCGAAAGGAGCGACGCCCTGCCTGCCGCCCTCGCCGTCGAGGTGTTCCACAACTTCACCCTCGTCCACGACGACATCATGGACCGGGCCGAGACGCGGCGGGGCCGCCCGACCGTCCACGTCCGCTGGAACGAGCCCGTCGCCATTCTCGCCGGCGACCTGCTGCTGGGCGAGGCCTTCCGACTCGTCGCCGCCTCGCCGCCCGAGCGCGTGCCCGCCCTCATGGCCGACTTTTCAGGCATGGTGGCCCGCCTGTGCGAGGGGCAGACGCTCGACATGGACTTCGAGACGCGCGCCGACGTGCCTGTCCCCGCGTACTGCGACATGATTGCCCGCAAAACGGGCGCCCTCCTCGAATGCTGCCTCGCCCTCGGCGCCCGCATTGGCGGGGCAGGTGAGGGCGACGTGGAATCGCTGCGGCGGGCGGGCTACCACGCCGGGCAGGCGTTCCAGATTCAGGACGACCTGCTCGACCTCGTCGCCGACGACCCGCGCTGGGGCAAGCGCGTGGGCGGCGACCTGATGGAGGGCAAAAAGACGTTTCTGCTGCTGCTCGCCCTCGAGCGCGCGACGGGCGACGACCACGCCTTTTTCGCCGGCATCGTGCGGCAGAAAGGGCTGGCGCCCGAAAAGGTGGGCGAGGCGCGGCGCCGCATGGACGCCCTCGGCGTGCTCGACGCCACGCGGCAGCGCGTGCGCGCCGAAACCGACGCCGCCCGCGACGCCCTGGGCGTGCTGCCCACCTCGCCCGCCCGCGACGCCCTCGTGGACATGGTGACGGGCCTGGCCCGGCGCGCCTACTGACGCCGGGCGGCAGCTTGCGCGGCAGCGGCCCCGCCGATACTTTGGGGCCTTGCTCTGCCGGCAACCCCATGCTGATCCAGTCCTCGCGGGCTTCCACCCCGCGCCTGCTGCCCACGCCCTCCGCGCCCCCCACGCCCGACGCGCCGCCCCGGCTGCTGGGCGGCGGCGAGCGGCCCCCGCCGCCGGGCAGGGTCGTGCTGGCGGACGGCGTGCCCGAGGCGCTGTTCGCCTTTGCCGCCGGGCTGTCGGCGTTCGTGTACCGCGAGCTGGCGTGGGGCGTGGACGTGGCCCTCGAAAAGGAAGGCGCGCGGCACGTCCGCGTGTTCGAGCGGGGCAGCCAGCAGGCCATCGGCTGCGTGCTCGACGGGCGGGCGTGGCTGGCCTTCCGGGGCACGAGTGAGCTGGCGGACTGGGGCGTCAACCTGATGGCGGTGCCCTTTTACCACGCGGGCTTCCGGCGGGCGTGGCGGGCGCTGCGCCCGGGCATCGCGGCGTGGCTGGAGGGCGTCCGGGGCGAGGCGCGCACCCTTGTGCTCACGGGCCACTCGCTGGGCGGCGCGCTGGCAAACGTGGCCGCGCGCGACCTGGCCGGCGCGGCGCTGCCCATCGAAGCCGTCGTCACCTTCGGGGCGCCGCGGGCAGGCGCGCCGCGCTGGGCAAGGCAGTACGAGGCCACGCCCGTGCAGCCCTTCGAGGGGGCGCCGCCCCAGACGCTGGGGCGCGTGTCGTGGCGCATCGCCAACGAGGCCGACGTGGTGCCGCGCGTGCCGCCCGCCGTGCTGGGCTTCAAACACGTCGGCCAGCCCCTTGAACTGGGCGGGCTGGCGCGCCGCGGCCTGGG
>CBDUCD010000030.1:0-15471 GCA_965365535.1 uncultured Rhodothermales bacterium
GTGGTTGGGGTGAGGAAAGAGTCGCCAGCCTTTGCGTGCCTCTTTACGCAACACGAAATACGCAATACCCTCGAACACGCAATACGCAATACGCAACACCCTCAAACGATGTGCTGCTGGATGAGAGACCGCCACCACGGCCAGTCGTGGCCAAAGGCGCCGGGGAGAAAGTCGAAAAGGTGGGGGATGCCTTTTGCGTCGAGAATCTGGTGAAGCTGCTCGTTCGAGGCGCGGCACGGGTCGTACTCGCCCAGCGTGAAGACGTAACGCGTGGCGCGCATGGCGTCGAGCACACGCCCGTCAGACACGTTGGGTACGAAGTCAATGGGGTTGCTGAAGTACACGTCGTCGTTGTAGAAGCCGCCCAGAAACGAGCGCACGTCGAAGGCGCCGCTGAGGCTGATCATCTTGCAGAAGCGGTCGGGAAACTTGAAGGCCATGTTGGCCGCGTGGTAGCCGCCAAAGCTGGCGCCGGCCACGATGGGCTTCTGATCCGAGAGGCTGGCGGCAAAAGGCAGCACCTCGCCGGTGATGTAGCCCTCGTACTGCTGGTGCCGCTTGATGCGCGTGTACGGGTCGGCGGCTTTGTTGTAGAAGCTCTCGCCATCCACCGAGTCCACGCAGACGAGCTGGTTGAAGCCGTTTTCGAGCTGGTGGGCGAGGCTGTCCACCATGCCGAAGTCCTGCCATTCGTAAAAGCGCCCCATGCTGCACGGAAACACGAGCACGGGCACGCCGGCGTGGCCGAAACGGAGCAGTTCCATGTTGCGCCCGAGGGCGGGGCTGTACCACTGGCGGTGTTCGCGGTGCATGGGGAAGAAAAGATGAAGCGCGGAAGATAGCCCACAGGCGGCGCCGCCCGTTAGCGGGAATTGCGGGGAGGGCGTAACGCATCGGCGCGCCGGGCGTTGGCGCCGCTCCAACCCATCCCGCTACGGCCATCCTGCCCCACGAATCCGGCATCGTCTGGCTCCACACGGCGCGCCCCGACGCCGAAAACCGGCGGTCGCTCCTGTTCCGCGCGCCCGTCGAGCGGTTGCGCACGCAGCAGCCCGGCGAGGTGGCGGCGCTGCTCGACCGGGCCGAGGCGGCGCGGCGGGCGGGGCACTGGGTGGCGGGTTTCGTGGCCTACGAGGCCGCCCTCGACCTGCCCGTGTGCCCGCCCGCCGCCGGGCGCGACGTGCTGTGGCTGGGCGTGTACGCGGCGCCCGAGGAAAACCCATCCCTGCCCGCGCCTCAGCCCATCGCCCTGTCGCCGCCGCAGCCGGGGCTGGGCCGCGCCGCGCACCGCGTGCAGGTGGAAAAGGTGCGCGCCCTCATCCGCGAGGGCGAGATGTACCAGGCCAACCTGACGTTTCCGCTCGCGGGCACGTTTAGGGGGCAGCCCCTCGACCTGTACGCGCGCCTCGCGGCGGCGCAGCCCGTGCCCTACGGCGCCTTTCTCGCCACCGACACGTGCCACGTCGTGAGCCTGTCGCCCGAGCTGTTTTTCCGCGTCGCGGGGCGGCGCATCCGGGCGCGGCCCATGAAAGGCACGCTGGCCCGCGCGGACGGGCAGGACGACCGCGCGCGGCGGGCGTGGCTGGCCGAAGACGCCAAGAACAGGGCCGAGAACCTGATGATCGTGGACCTGCTGCGCAACGACCTGTCGCGGCTGTGCCAGCCCGGCTCGGTGCGGGTGCCGGCGCTTTTCCAGACCGAACTGCACCCGACGCTGATTCAGATGACCTCGACGGTCGAGGGCCGGCTGGAAGGGCGGGCCGGGCTGCGGGCGTGTTTCGAGGCGCTTTTCCCCTGCGGCAGCGTCACGGGCGCGCCCAAGCGGCGGGCCATGCAGCACCTCGCCGCCATCGAAGGGCGCCCGCGCGGCGTGTACTGCGGCGCCATCGGCTACGCCGCGCCGCACGACGAGATGGCCTTCAGCGTGCCCATCCGCACGCTCGAAATCGCGGCGGGCACGTACGCGATGGGCGTGGGCAGCGGCATCGTGTGGGACTCGGAGGCGGACGCCGAGTACGACGAGTGCCTGCTGAAAGGCCGCTTTCTCGACGCGGCCACCCGCTGAAGCCGATGTACCTCATCGAAACCATGCTACAGCAGGACGGCAGCGTGGCCCTCTGGCCGCGCCACCTCGCCCGGCTGCAACACGCGTGCGCCGCCCTCGGCTGGAGGCTGCCCGGCAAGGCAGGTCACGTCCCCGCCGGCCTGCCCGACGGCATCGTGCGCCTCACGGTGGGCGAGGGCGGGGCGGTGGCGTGGACGGCGCGCCCGCTGCTGCCCCTGCCGCAGCCCTACGGGCTGGCCCTCTCGCCCGTGCGCGTCAGGGCGGCGGACGTGTGGCGCTACCACAAAACGTCGCGGCGCGCGCCTTACGAGCAGGCGCAGGCGTGGGCACGGGCGCGCGGACTCGCCGACGCCCTGCTCGCCAACGAACAGGGCGCCGTTACCGAGTCCGCCATTGCCAACCTGATCGTCGAAAAGGCGGGCGTGTGGTGGACGCCGCCCCTCGGCGACGGCGTTTTGCCGGGCGTGATGCGCGGCCTGCTCGTCGAAAGGGGGCGCGTCGAGGTGCGGTCGCTGGCCCTCGGGGACGTGGCCGGCGCCGATGCGGTTTACCTGTGCAACGCCGTCCGGGGCGTGTTCCGGGCCGAGTGGGTGGGGGGCTATTCCAGCTCGAAAGCCCGCTGAAGCGCGGCCTCGGCAGGCGTCCGGCGGGCGTCTTCGAGCTTCCACGTGGGCAGCAGCGCCGTCACGGCGCGGGTAAAGGCGTCGCGGTAGGTGGCATCTTCCGCCAGGCCGCCCAGCAGCACGTAGCGCGGCGGCAGGCCGGGGTTGCGCTGCGCCAGCCACGCCACCTGCCGCGCCAGCGCCTCGACCTGCTGCGTCAGGATTTCCTGCGCCAGCGGGTCGCCCTCGGCGGCGGCTTCGAGCACGACGCGGGCGCCGCGGTGCGGCATCCACTGCTGCCGGTACACCGCCGAGATGATGTCCTCGCGCGTCTCGAAGCCGAAAAAGCCGCGCGCGCTGTGGACGAGCGACGTCTGCGGGCCGCCGTCGAGGGCGCGGCAGAGGGCGCGGACGGCTTCGAGGCCGAGGGCGGTGCCGCTGCCTTCGTCGCCCAGGAGGTAGCCCCAGCCGCCCGACTGCACGCGGTCGCCGCCGGGCGTGCGGGCCATGAGGACGGAGCCGGTGCCGGCGATGATCATGGTGCCCGCCTCGCCGTCGAAGGCCGCGTCGAGGGCGATGTTGGCGTCGTGGGTGACCTCGACGCGCGTGTCGGGCGGCAGGGCGGCGCGGATGCCGTCGGCGATAAACTGCTGCTGCTCGGGGCGGCCCGCGCCCGCGAGGCCGGCATAAACGCGCAGCGCGCTGCCGTCGAGGGCGGCATAGGCCGTGTTGATGAGTCGGGTCAGCGTTTCCACGCACGCGTCTATGCCCACGCGCTGCGGGTTGACGCCCGTGCCGCTGAAGAGGTGCGAGGTGGCGCCGCGTTCGTTGGTGGCCAGCAGCGTCGTTTTGCTGCCGCCACCATCAATACCGATAAAGGTCATAGGGTGTTGGGGATGAGGGTGATAAGGTGCGCGCCGGCACCCGGCGCGGCTACGCGCAGCGCCTCGATGCGGCGGCCTTCCACGCGGTAGCGCTCGAAAGGCTGGTGCAGGTCGAGGCGGAGCCGGTGCAGCAGCCACACGGGCTGGCTTCCCGCGCGGACGACGGCCACGTACGTGGCGTTGGCCCCGCGCGGCGTGGCGTCGAGCCAGCGCAGCGTGGTCATGCGCCCGTCGCCGGGCAGCTCGATAGGCGCGAGGGCAGGCGACGGGGACAGGTCGAGGCCAGGCGCGCCGGCGACGGACCACAGGGGAAACAGCCGCTGCTGGGCGTGGACGCGCTCCCAGCGCCATCCCAGGGGGTCGGGGCCGTAGCGGGCTGCCAGGGAGTCGGCGATGGCGGCGAGGGCGCGGGTGCGGCGCCGCGCGGCAAAGTAGCGGACGGTGTCGGGCCGGGCATCGCCAAAAGGCGACAGCCCCTCGCGGGCCGCGAGGGCCTCGAAAACCGTCGCCCCGATGCTGGCGCCTTCAAAGAGTCCGTTCCAGTTCTGGAGGTAGTCGTAGGCCGTGCGCTGGTTGGGCGTGGTAAGCAGGGCGGGGTCGAGGTCGGCCATGAGGGCGTTG
Organism: uncultured Rhodothermales bacterium; assembly: GCA_965365535.1. GTDB lineage: Bacteria > Bacteroidota > Rhodothermia > Rhodothermales > BA12 > CBDUCD01. The sequence continues at coordinate 4,173 of CBDUCD010000030.1, forward strand.
CGCGCCCCGGCGGCCCAGGTGCTTTTCACGTCGCGCCACCACGCGTCGGCAGGCGTGGCCGTGGCGGCAAGCGTGTCGAGGCGGGCCAGCAGCCAGGGGCGCGCGGGCGCGTCAGGCGTGTAGAGTTCGCCGCGCCGGTAGGGGAGCGCCGGCACGTCGGCGCCGGGCCACGGCTGCACGGTCACGCCCGGCCCGGAGGGGGCGTCCAAGAGGGCGTCGAAAAGGCGGGCTTCGTCGGCGGGCGGCTGGAAGCCGGACCACAGCAGCATGGAGGCGCCCTTTGCACTCGTGTCGGCGGCCAGCAGCACGCGGCCCGGCGCCTGCCAGGTGCGGCGCACGAACGTGGCGCCACGGGTGCCGGCCAGCGGCGTCAGGCGCGGTCGCCACCTGCCCGTCGCGGGCGCCAGCAGCGCCCTGCCGCCGGGCAGCCGGGCCGCTGCGCCCTGCCCGGCCCGCAGCAGGGCAAAAGGCGTCCCCGGGATGGTGACGAGCAGGGTGCTGTCGCCGCCGGCAAACCACACGCTTTCGTGGACGACGGGAAGGGCGGCGTTGCCCGTCACCCAGCGGAGGGTGAGCGTGGTGCCCGCGCTGTCGAGGGCCGTCCACGCGGCGCTGTGCTCCCAGCCGAAAAGGCCGGCGGCGCGGCGGAACAGGCTGTCGGCGCGCCCAAACGCCTGCGCCTCGCCGGAAGGCGCGAGCGAGTCGGCGCGGGCGACCGGCGTGGCGCACCACGCGAACAGGCGCGCGATGGCCAGCACGTCGCGCGCCGTGAACGGCTCGGGGCGGATGCGCAGCCGCGTCGCCAGGCGGCTGCGGAGGGCGCCGCCCACCAGCCCGGCATTGACGCCGTCGGCAAAGGCGTCGAGGGCGGCGCGCGTGGCGGGCTGGAGCAGGGCCAGGACGGAGTCGAGGTTTTCGTCCAGCCCCAGCAGGGCGGCGTGCCGGTCGAGGGGGAGGGCGGGCGTGCCCAGCCAGGCGCCCATCTGGCTGCGGGCCATCTGGCGCCAGAGCAGCAGGGGCCACGTCGCCTCCTGGCTTTGCGCGTAGCCCAGCGCGCGCAGGCCGTCAGCGGGGGCGTCGGCATAGAGGGCCGCCGGCTGCCCCTCGGCGCCCGACAGGGCCAGGCGCGCGTTTTGCGTCAGCCCGGGCACCCGCACCTGGCGCGGCAGCGCTTCGGGCGCCCAGCTCAGGTAGGCCACGGCAGCGCCCGCGAGCACGGCCACCAGGAGCAGCAGCAGCAGGACGGTAGCGAGACGGGACACGGAAGCAGAAAAAGGCCGCAGCACGGGCCGCAGCGCGGATCAGGAAGGACAGCGCAAGGTACGCCACCTGCACGGCCCCGGCGGGAGCAACTTGTCGAGGCGCCAGGTGTCCAGAGATCGGCTTTCGCGGACCGCGTTGACAAAGAGGGCCTTTTTGCGGTATTCTCGCCCCGATGCAACGCCCCACGCCAGCCGCCGCCCTGCGCGCCGCTGGCCGCCCGCGCGCCGCACCCCGCTGCTCAACCTGTTTTTCCCACCCCACTAACGGAGACTTCCGTCATGACCCTGCTCACCGCTCTGATGATGCTGCCCCAGGAGGCTGCGGCCGCTGCCACCGATGAGGGCTTCATCAACCAACTCGTGCTGCGCTTCAACGAAGGCGGCGACTGGATGTGGCCCATCCTCATCTGCTTTATCCTCGGCCTCGCCGTCGCCTTCGAGCGCGTCATCACGCTCAACCGCGCCGACATCAACACGCGCAAGTTCCTCGTCAAGGTCAAGCGCTCGCTCGAAGAAGGCGGCATCCCCGCTGCCGAGGAAGTCTGCGCCAACACGCGCGGCCCCGTCGCCTCCGTTTTCCAGGCCGGCCTGCTGCGCGCCGACGAGGGCATCGCGGGCGTCGAAAAGGCCATCGTCTCCTACGGCTCCATCGAGATGAGCTTCCTGGAGCGCGGCCTCGTCTGGATCTCGCTCTTTATCACCGTCGCCCCCATGTTCGGCTTTCTCGGAACGGTCGTCGGTATGGTCGCGGCCTTCGACGCCATCGAGCAGGCGGGCGACATCTCGCCCTCGCTCGTGGCCGGCGGCATCAAGGTGGCCCTCCTCACGACGGTTTTCGGCCTTATCGTGGCCCTCGTGCTGCAGTTCTTCTACAACTACTGCGTGGCCAAGATTGACCGCATCGTGGTCGAGATGGAGGAGGCTTCCATTGACCTCATTGACTGGCTGCTGATCATGGAGAAAGGCCGTCCGCTCAGCGCTGCGCCCGCCATCGAGCGTGCCTGAGGTTCTGTCCCCTTTCTCTTTCCAAAAGCTGCTGCAATGGAAAATCTCGTCGTCATCTTTATCTGGATCTCGCTGGCCCTGACGGCGCTGGCGATCCTCACCGTCGTCGTCTTCGGCATCCGCAGCGCGACGTACGGCAAGCTGCGCCCCGTCTCGATCATCAGCGTAGCCATCCCGGCGGCGGTTGCCGTGCTGCTCTACTTCGTGTTCGGCACGTGGGTGGAAGCCGCCATCTGGACCACGGTGATCATGATGGTGCTCGCCATCGGCGCCCTGATCCTCTCGGGCGTGCGCGGCATCGTCACCTGACCTAAAAACCGGCCCCTCTTTCTCCCGCAGAAGGAGGGGCCTTTTCGGTGTTTTCTATGGCTACCCTGGTCAAAAAGAAAAAGAGCCGCGACGTGGAAATCCCCACGGCGTCCATGGCCGACATCGCGTTTCTGCTGCTCATCTTCTTTCTCGTCACCACCACGATTGACGTGGACACGGGCATCGGCATGACGCTGCCGCCCAAGGCCGACCCCTCGACGCCGCCGCCGCCGGTGCAGGACCGCAACATGCTCACCGTGCTCGTCAACTCGGACGGGCGCATCCTCGTCGAAAACGAAGACCGGCAGCTGAGCGAGATCAGAGACCTCGTCATCAAGCACATCACCAACAACGGCCAGGACCCGAACTTCTCGGACAACCCGAAAAAGGCCGTCGTTTCGATGAAGACGACGCGGCAGACCAAGTACAAGGACTATATCAACGTCCTCGACGAACTCTGGCTGGGCTACCGCGAGGTGTGGGACCGCGAGGCGCGTGCCCGCGGCGCCTCGTCGTATGCCGCCTACCGCGCCAGCCTGCCCGAAGGCGCCGACAACCCCATCCGCGACGAGTACCCGGCCCAGCTTTCGATTGCCGAGCCGGACGGCACGCCGCCCGCGCAGTAACCACCCCCCGCACCCCCAACCGATATGTCGGTACACTTTTCCAAAAAAAGCGCCAAGACCAACCAGAGCATCCCGACGGCGTCCCTCCCGGACATCATCTTCATGCTGCTGATTTTCTTCATGGTCACGACGGTGCTCAAAGAGCAGGACTTGCTCGTGCGTACCGTGTTGCCGCAGGCCGAGGCGATTGACAAGATCGAGGAAAAGCGACTCGTCTCGTACGTCTATATCGGCCCCGTCAAACTCGAAGGCACAAACGTGGGTGACACGGGCGTGCAGATTGACGACGCCCTCGTGGACGACATGACGAACGTGCGCACCATCATGTACGACAAACTCGTCGAGGAGCCGCGCATGATCGTGTCGCTGCGCGTGGACGGCGAGTCCGAATCGGGCAAGCTCGTGGACGTGCAGCAGGAGCTGCGCGAGGCGGGGGCGCTGCGCGTCAACTACTCGACGCGCCGCGAGGGCTCGTCCGACAACTAATGGTTTCGTTCAGAAAAGGCCCTGCTTCAAGAGGCAGGGCCTTTTTTTTGTCCTGACATGATCCAGCGTATTCAATCGGTTTACCTGCTGCTGGGCGTTTTCGCGCTCGTCGTTTTTGCCGCTGCCGGGCGCCCGGCGCCTGCTGCCCTCGGCCCGTACCCGTGGATTTCGTGGGCGCTGCTGCTGCTGGCCGTGCTGGCGGCGGGGCTGTGCGCCGTGGCCCTTGCGCGCTACCGGAACCGGCAGCAGCAGCAGCGGCTCGTCACGCTGACGCAGTGGGTCGTGGTCGTGCTCGTGGCGGTGCTGGCGGCGGCCATGTTTCTGGTGCCCGGCCTCAACGAGACGCTGCGCGTGCCGGCGGCGGCGGTGGGCTACGGCTGCGCCCTGCTGGCCTACCTGTTCGTGCGGCTGGCCGCCGGCGCCATCCGCCGCGACATCGCGCTTGTCCGGTCGATGGACCGGCTGCGGTAGCCCGTGGAAGCACGCCCGCCTGCCGGGGTGTACGCGGCCCTGCTGGCCGGGCTGTTCGCCATTTCGTCGAGCGCCATCCTGATCGCGTACACGCGCGGGGCGGTGCCGGCGCTGAGCGTGGCGTTCTGGCGGACGGCGTGCGGCGCGCTCCTGCTGGCGCCCGTCGCCCTCACCCGCAGCCGGTCGGAAATCCGCGCCCTCACGGCCCGCGACTGGACGCTGATCGGCGGGGCGGCCCTTTTGCTGGCGGCGCATTTCGTGCTGTGGATCGGCTCGCTCTACTTCACGACGGTGGCCAGCGCGACCGTCCTGGTGACGACGACGCCCATCTTCCTGGCGATTTTCGGCTTCGTGATGCTGGGCGAGCGGTTCCGGTGGCCGCTGTATGCCGCGACGGTAGTTGGCATCGCGGGGGCGGCATTCGTGGCGCTGGCCGAGCCGCCGGGCGAGGCGCCGCGCGCCGTGACGGGCAACCTCATGGCCCTCGCGGCGGCGCTGTGCATGACGTTTTACCTGCTGGTGGGGCGCGTGGTGCGGCTGCGGCTGGGGTTTCTGGCGTACGTCTTCCCGCTTTACGCCCTCATTGCCCTGTTCACGGGCTTGGCGGCGGTGGCAAGCGGGGCGCCGCTCCTGGGGCTGCCGCCGCGCATCTACGGGCTGTGCCTGCTCATGGCGCTGGGGCCGCAGCTGGTGGGGCACGGCTCGTTCAACTACGCGCTCCGCTACGTGCCGGCGACGCTTATCGGGCTGCTGAGCCTCGTCGAGCCCGTGGGCGCGTCGGTGGCGGCGTACTTCCTGTTTGGCAGCCGCCCGACGCTACTGGCCGGCATTGCCATGCTCGTCACGCTTGCCGCCGTGGGGCTGGCCGTCTGGTTCGAGGGGCGCAGCCCGAAAGGCGGGCGCAAAGGCATCCGGAGGCAGGTCGCCAAAGTGGCGGAGGCCGCGCCCGAAATAGTCGAGCACGATGCTGCGGCGGTACGGCGGAAAAACGGCTGACAGGGCGGGGCGCCGGGCGCGGTACGCCCCTTTGAGCCGGTGCGCGTCGCGGTAGGCGCGCGCGACGGCCCACGCCTCGGCGGGGCTTCCGCCGGCCAGAAAACGCGCCGCCGCGAGGCCGTCGAGCAGGGCGCGGCGGGGCAGCAGGCGCCACCACGCGCGCGGCGGCAGGTTTTTGTAGAGCAGCAGCAGGTTGTTGCGGAAGTTGTAGTACGTCTTGCGCGCGTGCCCCTGCGGCAGCGACGCCCCGCCGATGTGATAGACGCGCCCCTGCGGCACGGCCCACACCTCGTAGCCGGCGTGCTGGAGCCGCCAGCACAGGTCAATCTCTTCCATGTGCATGAAAAAGCCCTCGTCGAGCAGTCCCACCCTTTCGAGGGCATCGCGGCGCAGCACGAGGGCGGCGCCCGTGGCCCAGAAAACGCGGCGGGGCGCGTCGTACTGGCCCCGGTCGCGCTCCATCGTCTCGAACAGGCGCCCCCGCGTAAAAGGGTAGCCCAGCCGGTCGAGAAAACCGCCGCAGGCGCCGGCGTACTCGAACACGTCGCGCCGGTCGTGGCGCAGCAGCTTGGGCTGGGCCGCCGCGCAGCGGGGGTGCGCGTCCATCCACGCCACGAGGGGATCGAGCCAGCCCGCCTCCACCTCCACGTCGTTGTTGAGCAGGACGACGTAGGGCGAAAGGGTGGCCCTGATGCCCGCGTTGTTGCCGCCGCAAAAGCCCCGGTTTTCGGGCAGCGCGAGCGTTTTCACGCCGGGATGGCGCGCGCGCAGCCAGTCCACGCTGCCGTCGGTCGAGGCGTTGTCCACCACGAGCGTCTCGAAATGGGGGTAGCGCGTGGCGAGCACGCTGGGCAGGCACGCCTCCATCAGCGCGCGCCCGTTCCAGTTGACGATGACGATGGTGACAGGGGGCGGAGGGGGCACGAGGCGGTGGGGACAGAAAGGCGCGGCAGTATAAGACAGGGAGCGCGCCTGTGAAGCCTGCTGCTGGGACGGGGCAGGGCAGGGGGCCGTACTTTTGAGCTTCGCCTTTCCACCTATTTCTGCCGTGACCCCCCACCACCCCGCCACCTCCGATGGCGCCCGCGCCCTGCTGCGCGAGGTGTGGGGCTACGACGGTTTCAGGCCGGGGCAGGAAGAAACCATCGCCGCCGTGCTCGCGGGCCGCGACGCCCTGGCCATCCTGCCCACGGGCGGCGGCAAGTCGCTCCTCTACCAGATTCCCGCCCTGCTGCTGGGCGGCCTCACCGTCGTCGTGTCGCCCCTCATCGCCCTCATGCACGACCAGGTGGCGGCGCTGCGGCGGCGCGGCATTGCCGCCGTCGCCGTCAACAGCACGATGGGGGCGCGGCAGGTGGAGCAGGCGTTCACGGACGCCCGTTATGGCAAATACCAACTCCTGTATCTGGCACCCGAGCGGTTTGGCAGCGACGCCTTTGCGGCCATCGCGCCGCACCTGCCCGTCAGGCTGCTGGCCGTGGACGAGGCGCACTGCGTGAGCGAGTGGGCGCCGCACTTCCGCCCGGCGTACCGCGGCATCGCGGCGGCGCGCGAGGCGCTGGGACGCCCGCCCCTGCTGGCCGTGACGGCGACGGCGACGCCCGAGGTGCGCGCCGACATCGAAGGGCTGCTGGGCCTCGAAAGCCCGTTCCGGCTGGTGCAGGGCTTTGGCCGCCCCAACCTGGCGCTGTCCGTCCGGCGGGAGGACAACAAGCGGGCGCGGCTGCGGGCGCTGCTCGATTACGTCGAGGGCGCGGGGGTGGTGTACGCGTCCACGCGGCGCGACGTGGAGGCGTGGGCGGCGTGGCTCCAGCGCGAAAACGTGTCCGCCGTCGCCTACCACGGCGGGATGCCGGCAGCCGAGCGGGCGGCGGCGCAGGAAGCGTGGCTGCGGGGCCGGGCGCGCGTGATGGTGGCCACGAACGCCTTCGGCATGGGCATAGACCGGGCGGACGTGCGCTTCGTGGTGCACGTGGCCGTGCCGGCTTCCATCGAGGCGTACTACCAGGAGGCGGGGCGGGCGGGGCGCGACGGCAGGCCCGCGCACGCCCTCCTCCTCTGGCAGCCCCGCGACCTGGAGACCGAAAAGGCCCTCATCGAGCAGTCGCACCCCACGCCCGCCCAGCTTGCCGCCGTGTTCGACGCGCTGGGCAACCTGGGGCAGGTAGCGCTGGGCGCCGTGCCCCTCGCGCCCTTGCGCCTCGACCGCGAAAAGGTGGCCGCCCTTGCCGGCGTGGCGCCCGCGCTGCTCGAAAGTGCCCTCGACGTGCTTGAACGCGCGGGCGTCGTGCAGCGGGCGGACGTGGCGGGCGACGGCTTTTTCGCCTGGAATGCCGGGCGCGAAAAGATCGTGGCGCGGGCGGGGCAGCAGGGCGCGCTGGCGCGCTTCGTGGAGGGCCTCCTGCGAATGCTGCCTGCCGAGGCGTTCGGGCAGCCCGTGCCGCTGTTTCTGCGGCCCCTCGCCGCCCGGCTGAAGATGGACGCCAATCGGCTGGCGCGGGGCCTCCACTTTCTGGCCGAGCAGGGCCTGGCGCGGTGGCAGCCCCACGCCGACGCCCTCGTGGTTTCGCTGCTCGTGCCGCGCACGCGCCGACTCGTCGTGCAGGACGTGTGGCTCGAAAAGGCGCGAGCGGCGGCCCAGCGGCGGCTGGCGCACGTCGAGGCGCTGCTGGCGTCGCCCATTTGCCGGCAGCGCTTCGTGCTGGGCTACTTCGGCGAAAAGGCCCCCGAGCGCTGCGGGCGCTGCGACCGGTGCCGCGACGCCGCGCGGGCGCCCGGGCCGGCGGCTGCCGACGCCGACGCGCTGCGGACTCTGCTCGAAACCCTGGGCCGGGGCGAGGTGCCTCCCCAAAACACGAACGCCGCCCTCGTGGACTGGCTGCTGGCCGAGGGCTACGCCCGGCGCGACGCCGCCCTCGAAACGCGCTACACCCTCACGCCGCAGGGACAGGGCTACCTCGCCAGGCTGTCGGCGGCGGGGCGGGCGGTGTAATAGTCGAGGCGGCGCTCGACGCGGGCGTAGAGCGTCTCCGCCGCCACGGGGTCGGCGATGAGGGCGTCCACCTTTTCGCGGAACGTGGCCTGCGTGTAGCCATGCACCGCCAGCACGGAATCGCGCACCGCGTCCGGCACGTCGCCCGCAATCTCGGCGCGGGCGCCCAGCAGGTACAGTTGCGCCGTCGCCTCGACAAGAGGATCGGGCACGTCGGGCGTGCTGCTGCAACCGGCAGACAGGGCGAAAAGGGCGAGCGCGAACAGGCGGTTCATCTTACTGGGCAGGGGCATCGTTGCGGGCGGCGAGGTCTTCGCGGGTGCGGAAGGTGTGGGCGATGACTTCGAGCTGCCGCAGGAAGTCGATCTTGGAATAGCGCGGGCCGGGCGAAAACACCATCCCGTCGAGCATGTAGAGGCGGCGCGAGGCGGGGTCGTAAAAGGTGTAGTTCACGAACGGCCCCGCCATCGTCGGCACGGGACTGCGGCCCTCGACGGGGCGCAGCATCACCCAGACGCCGCGCGTCTCCCACGCCCGGCGGCCCAGGAACTCGCGCTCGCGCACTTCGAGGGGCAGGCGCCGGTCTATCTGCACGTACCCGCCCGAGGTGCCCGTCACGTACTGCGCCGTGAGCGAGTCGCGCAGGCCCGTCACGTACGCCGAGTCGAGGCGGCTGGTGGGGAAGTCGTCTTTGTAATAGACGAAAAAGCTGCGCCACGTGTCGCTGAGCACGCGCCGGAGCCAGAGAAAGCCCGTCGTGTCTTCGGCCACGAAATAGTCGTGCTGCACGTTGACGGCAAAGCCGAGCGAGTCCATCATCGCCTTTTCCTTTTCCTCCTGCCGTCCGCGCTCGAACATGTCCACCTCGGTGCGGCGGCGCACGGCCTCGTTGAAAAGGAAGCGCAGGTCGCTGCCTCGCTCGCGGATGAGGGCGGCGAGCAGGCTGTCCGTCGGCGCGGTGATAAAGACGACCTGCTGCTGCTTGCGCCACACGTTCGGGCGCTGCACGAGGGCGCCGCGCCCCTCGCGCAGCAGCTGCGCCTGGGCGTCGGCGCTGAAATAGCCTTTGATGATGCGCGCCTCGACCGTCGTGTCGGAAAGTGGCGCGGCGATGACGATGTTTTTGTAGCGCTTGACTTCTTCGAGGCGGGCGCCCGACGTGATGGCGGCGGGCACGGCCTCGAAGCCCTTTTCGGGCGCCGGCAGCGTCCGTACGGGCTGCTCGATGGCGGCGCGCAGCGCCTCGCCCACGCTCCCCCGCCACGTGACGGAATCCACGAGGGCGTACACCTGCCGCTCCTGGCCCGTGGCATTCGGGCGGTAGTCGCCGTCGCCGCAGGCGGCCACGAGGAGGAGGGCGAAAAAGGGCAGCAGGCGCATAGATTCAGGGGGTAGGGGTGTCGGGGTGGAGCTGGCGCACGAAATCGGCCAGCGCGGCGTGGCGTGCCGCGTCGTCCAGGGCGCCGTCGTCCCAGAGGGCTTCGATTTTTTCGATCAGGGCCGAGCCCACGATCACGCCGTCGGTGTGGCGGCTCAGCCGGGCGGCGTCGCGGCCCGTGCGGATGCCGAAGCCGACGAGCAGGGGCTGGCCGGGCAGGGCGGCGCGGGCGCGGGCGAGGTAGCGTTCGACTTCGCCGCCGAGCGCGCCTTTCTGCCCCGTCAGCCCGCTGACGGACACGGCGTACACGAAACCCGTGGCCTGCCGGCTGATCTGTTGCATCCGCGCGTCCGAGGTGTTGGGGGCGACGAGAAAGACGAGCCGCAGGCCGGCCGCGCGGGCTTCCCGGGCCAGCAGGCTGCTTTCCTCGGGCGGCACGTCGGGCAGGATGAGGCCATCCACCCCGGAAGATGCGGCATCGCGGCAGAAGTTGCCCACGCCGTAGCGCAACACGGGATTGTAATAGCCCATCAGGAGCAGGGGCGTCGTGCTCGCGGCGCGGAAGGCGCGGGCCGTGTGGAAGGCGTGGTCCATGCGCGTGCCGTGCCCCAGCGCCCGCGCGCTCGACCGCTGGATGGGCAGCCCCTCGGCAAGCGGGTCGCTAAAGGGCATCCCCAGTTCGATAAAGTCGGCGCCCGCCCCGTCGAGGGTGCGCAGGATGGGCAGCGTGCTGGCCGGGTCGGGAAAGCCGTCGGTCACGAAAAGGCCCAGCGCCTTGCGCTTTTCGGCGCGCAGCCGGCTGAACAGGTCGCCCAGCCGGTCGGTATCCACGGTGTCTGTGGTGTTCATGCCAGTTCTGCCAGGTGTTCTCCAATGGTGGCCATGTCCTTGTCGCCGCGCCCCGACACGTTGATGACGGCGAGGGTGCCGGCGGGCAAACGGGGCATGAGGCGCGCGGCGAGGGCGACGGCGTGGGCGGTTTCGAGGGCGGGGATGATGCCTTCGAGCCGGCTCAGCAGCGCCACGCCTCTAAGCGCCTCGCGGTCGGTGATGGCGTGGTACGCGACGCGGCCCGTGTCTTTGAGAAAGCTGTGCTCGGGGCCGACGCCCGGGTAGTCGAGGCCGGCGGAAATGGAATGCGCTTCCTCGACCTGCCCCCACTCGTCCTGGAGCAGGTACGACAGGGCGCCGTGCAGCACGCCCGGCGTGCCTTTCGAGAGCGTCGCCGCGTGGCGCCCGCCCAGCCCCTCGCCTGCCGCCTCGGCGCCGTAAAGGGCCACGCCGGTATCCACGAAAGGGTAGAAAATGCCCATCGCGTTCGAGCCGCCGCCCACGCACGCGAAAACGGCGTCGGGCTGGTCGCGGCCCTCGGCCTCGGCCAGCTGCGCCCGCACCTCGTCGCCGATGACGCGCTGGAAGTCGCGCACCAGGGCGGGGTACGGGTGCGGCCCGACGACGGAGCCGATGATGTAGAACGTGTCGTCGGGGTTACCCACCCAGTCGCGGATGGCCTCGTTCGTGGCGTCTTTGAGGGTCTGGCTGCCGCTCGTGGCGGGCCGCACCTCGGCGCCCAGCAGCTTCATGCGCAGCACGTTGAGGTGCTGCCGCCGGATGTCCTCGGCGCCCATGTACACGATGCACGGCATCCCGAAGTGGGCGCAGACCGTGGCCGTGGCCACGCCGTGCTGCCCGGCGCCCGTCTCGGCGATGATGCGCGTCTTGCCCATCCGCCGCGCCAGCAGAATCTGCCCGATGGTGTTGTTGATTTTGTGGG
>CBDUCD010000031.1:0-15289 GCA_965365535.1 uncultured Rhodothermales bacterium
GGGTGAGGGGGAAGCGCCTGTTTCGCTCCGCAGCGCGCGGGCAGGCCCGAAAGCCCCCTCACCCCGGCCCTCAAAAGACCCACGAGGGAGAGGGCATTGGAAGAGCATCTCTAAACAGGCCCTCAACGGCGTAACGCCAGTAATGGGTGGGCGCGAGGGCGCTTGCTGGGGGGTGGTTCGACAAAGCAGCCGGTAACCCCGCCGACAAACCAACCATCAACAAACCCGACCAACCCGCCTACCCGGCCAACCCGCTGTGATAGTCTGGTAATGGCGGGCGCGTGGCGGTGCGGGGGCAGGGCTGCGGAGGCTAAAATCGGAAGGGCTTCCAGAAGGGACTTGACTTTGACCCGATAGGTGCCGTACAGTGCGATAGGGCGGGTGTAAACGTTTACATTCTGCCCCGCCGAACCCCATCAATCCCGACCGGCATGAGCGTGACGATCCGCGAAGTGGCCCGCGAAGCCGGCGTGTCGGTCGCCACGGTTTCGCGCGTGCTCAACGGCGTCGGGCCGGCGAGCCGCGACACGCGGGCGCGCATCGAGCGCATCGCGGCGCAGTTGCAGTACGTGCCCAACGGCGCCGCGCGCAGCCTGATTACGAGCCGGACGCAGACGCTGGGCGTGATCCTGCCCGACCTCTACGGCGAGTTTTTCTCCGAAGTCATCCGGGGCATCGACAGCGCGGCGCGCCAGCAGCAGTACCACCTGCTCGTGTCGTCGTCGCACAGCGACCGCGACGGGCTCGCGGCGGCGCTGCGCTCGATGTACGGGCGCGTGGACGGGCTGCTCGTGATGTCGCCGCACGTGGACGGGCGCATCCTCAAAACGCTGCTGCCGCCGCGCCTGCCGGCCATTCTGCTGGGCAGCGCCACGGGCGCCGCGCCCCTGTGGGGGCAGGTGACGATGGACAACCGCGGCGGCGCCCGGCAGGTGACGGAGCACCTCGTCCGCCTGGGCCACCGGCACATCGTCCACCTCGCCGGCCCTGCCGACAACGCCGACGCGCAGGCGCGGCGGGCGGGCTTTCTCGAAGCCCTCGCGGGCGCCGGCCTCGCGGGCGGGGCAGAGGCCGTGGTGCCGGGCGATTTCACCGAGGCGGGCGGCGCGGCGGCGGCGCGGCAGGCGCTGGAACGCGCCGAAGTGCCGACGGCGCTCGTGGCCGCCAATGACTCGATGGCCATTGGCGCCATCGGGGCGCTGCGCGAAGCGGGCATTGCCGTGCCCGAGGGCATCGCCGTGACGGGCTTCGACGACCTGCCCATCGGGCGCTATTTCAGCCCCGCGCTCACCACGGTTCACGTGGCCATCGAAAAGCTGGGCGCGCACGCCACGGCGCTGCTCGTGGGGGCGCTCGAGGGCAGCGACGGCGCCCCCGCGCCCACCACCGAAACCATCCCCGCGCAGCTCGTCGTCCGGGCTTCGTGCGGGGCTTCTCGCTAAAACCAACCCCTTTATCCAACCCCTAAACCCAACCCACTGCAATGAGAAAACTGGCTACCATCCTGGCGCTTCTCGCGCTACCCCTTTCCGCCCGGGCGCAGGTCGGCGGCGTCGAAGCGCCCGAGCGCACCGACGTGATCTGGGTGCGCGACGTGCAGGGCGCCGCCCTCACGCTCGACGGCAAGCTCGACGAACCCGTCTGGCAGCAGGCCGAAAAGCTGACCCTCAAATGGAATCAGAACGCCGGGATGCCCGGCTCGGGGCAGAAAATCGACGGGCAGTTTCTGGCCGCCGAACCTTCCGACCCCTCCAACGCAACCGTGTACGTGCTGCGCAAGGGCAACACGCTGTGGCTGGGCATGGACGCCGCCGACCAGTCCATTGCCGGCAGCCGGGCGCTCCACGCGGGCAACTGGAACTTCGACGGCATCATCATGAACATCGCCGACCGGGCGCGCGCCGAGGCAGGTAACCAGGCCGCCGCCAACTTTTTCGGCAACGATCCCTACCCCGAGTTTTTCTACTCGTGGTGGAACCCCGTTGACACGCTCCAGGGCGGCAAGCAGAAGCCCGGCGCGCCCGCCCGCGCCTTCGGGCGCTTTGGCCTCGACTGGGAGGAAAGCATGAGCTGCATTGCCGCCGGCACCTGCGTCCGCCGCGACACGACGTACTGGAACTACCGCGCCTTCGTGAAAGGCAGCGGCATCGCCAACGACGAGACGCACGGCATGGACGAAGGCTACCAGATGGAGATGACCTTCGACCTGGGCAAGATGGGCTACGACTTCGAGCAGGCCGGCGGCGACCGCGCCCCGTGGAACATCGCCGTTCAGGATTACGACTTCCCCGACGACCCCAACCTCCAGTTCACGACCCGCGTCTGGTTCCAGAACCAGTGGGCCAACAACATCAACGAGGGCATCGCCTACCTCGCCGGCAGCCCCGACGTGACGGTTTCCTCGGGGGATGCGCCTGTCGTGCGCACGCCGGACTTCACCATCCGCAACCTGGGCACGCTCGACGTGACGCTCGACGGCAACCTGGGCGAGTGGAGCAACGTGCCCGACCTGTTCAAAATCCAGTACCACAACTGGGACCTGCTGCGCCAGCTTCCCCTCGGCATGGTGGGCGCCCGCTACTACCGCCCCGACATCAACGGCGACCAGAACGCCGCGCAGGTCGTGGACCCCTCGACGGCAACCGTCAAGGCCGTTTTCAAGGGCGACAAGCTCTACCTGGGCGTGATGGTGGACGACGCGGCCATCTCGGGCGCGGGTGAAAACACCGACGGACGCGACGGCATCGCCTTCGCCATCAACCGGCGCGACACGACGCAGACCGACGGCACGCCCGTCGTGGATCAGCTCATCTTTGCCATTGACTCGACGGGCGCGCCCCTCGCGCTGGGCGCCGCCAGGCGCATCATGGACGCCGACCCGACGGCCCTCCGCGTCGCCCTCATGCTCGACGGCACGGCGGCAGACCCGGAAGACGTGGACACGGGCTACAACATGGAAATCGAGATCGACCTGCCGAAGGCGCTGGGCTACCCCGCCGGGCGCGGCGACGGGCTGGTGTTCCTGTCGAGCGTCTTCTACGACGCCGACTACTTGCAGGACGCCGCGGCCTCGTACGCCACGCGCACCTGGTTCATGCGGGAAAACGCGACCGACAACGGCCCCGGCGCGTGGTCGTACCTGAACCCGGCGGCCCTCGTGGGCACGGCAGCGGAAGGGACGGCGGTGGCGGGACGCCTGCGCGACCTGGGCGCCCAGCCCAACCCGGCGCGCGACCAGATCCGCCTGCACTACGCGCTGCCCGAAGGCGGCGAGGTGGGCGTGGTCGTGTTCGACCTGCTCGGGCGGCGCGTGGCGTCGCTCGCGCCCCAGGCCCAGACGGCAGGCGAGCAGACGGTTCTCGTGGACGGCAGCGGACTGGCCGCCGGCGTCTATTTCTACCGCGTGACGCTCCGCGCCGGCAGCGGCGCCACGAGCACCCTCGACGGGCGCGTCGTCGTCGCGCGTTGACCTACCAGAAAAACCCGTGGGGACGGTGCGCGCCGTGCCGTCCCCACGGCCTTATTTGCACAAGGCTATGGAGAGGCTGAGCCGTCTCGTCCTGCTGCTGCTGTGGCCGGGCGTCGTTTTCGCCCAGTCGGGCAAGCTCACGGGCGTCGTCACCGACGACACGGGCGAAACCCTGATCGGGGCCACCGTCCAACTCGAAGGCACGTCGCTGGGGTCGGCCACGGGCGCCAATGGCAGCTACATCGTGCTGCGCGTGCCGCCGGGCACCTACCGCGTGCGCTTCAGCTACGTCGGCTTCACGACCCGCATCGTCGAAGGCGTCGTCATCCAGTCCAACCAGACGACGACGCTCGACGCGACGCTGAGCGAGGAAGCCCTCCAGGGCGAGGAGGTCGTCGTCACGGCCACGCGCCCCATCGTGGACACGCAGCAGACGTCGTCGCTCCAGACGCTCGGGCGCGAGGAAATCCAGGCCCTGCCCGTCCAGAACCTCGCCGACGTGGTGAACCTGCAGGCAGGCGTCGTGGACGGCCACTTCAGGGGCGGGCGCACGGGCGAGGTGCAGTACCAGGTAGATGGCGTAAGTGTCAACAACCCGTACAACAACGAGTCCACCGTCCAGCTCGACCGGTCGGTGCTCCAGGAGGTGCAGGTGATTTCGGGTACGTTCGACGCCGAGTACGGGCAGGCGCTCTCGGGCGTCGTGAACGCCGTGCTGCGCTCGGGCGACCCGAACCAGTACGAGGTCTCGGGCGAGGTATATCTGGGCGATTACGTGAGTCCGGGCAGCGACTCGACAACGGTGCGCACCCGCTTCGACGGCGTGCGCGAGGTGCCGCTCTACCCCGGCGTGACGCGCTTTTCGCCGCTTGCGCGGCAGAACTTCCAGCTCAGCCTGTCCGGCCCCATTCCCTTGCTCAAGGGGACGACGTTTCTGGCCAGCGGGCAGCGCTTTATCAACACGGGCTTTCTCTACGGCCAGCGCCGCTTTATGCCGACCGACTCGTCGGACTTCGAGCGCAACGTCTTCAACGGCACGGGCGACGGCGAATACGTGCCCCTCGGCTTCGAGAAAAAGTGGCAGTACCTGGGCAAAATCACCAACCGGACGATTTCGGGCGTGGTGATTTCGTACCAGGCGCTGGGCGGCTTTTCCGACCGGCAGGGCTACAACAACGCCTTCCGCTTCAACCCCGAGGGCATGAAGACGCAGCGCGAGGTGTCCATCGTGCACGGCCTCGACATTTCGCACGCGCTCACGGCCCGCCTGTTTTACGAGGTCGGGCTGCGCCAGAATTACATTGATTACCAGGATTACAAGTACGAAAGCGCCTTCGACCCGCGCTACTTCGCCGCCGAGGGGCCGCGCGCGAGCGCGGGCTACGAGTACGGCGCGATTGTGCAGGGCGTGGACCTGGGGCGCTTTGTGCAGACGACCAACCAGTTCGTGGGCAAGGCGGCGGTGACGTGGCAGGCCACGAACGTCCACCTGCTCAAAATCGGCGGCGACGTGCAGGCTTCGCGCGTGTCGTTTGGCGTGCCCGACCTGCTGCGCAACGTCACCATTGACGGGCGGCAGCAGCTCGACGTGCTCCAGGACACGCTGGGCGCCGTCGTGAATACGTACAACCCCACGTCGGCGTCGTTTTTCGCGCAGGACCGCATCGAGTGGCGCGACATCGTGGTGCGCGTGGGGGCGCGGCTCGAATACTTCGACGCCAACAGCTTTATTCCCGGCGACTTGCAGAACCCGGCGGGCAGCATCCAGGGCGTCGATCCCGTGCCCGACAAGGCGACGACGCCCAAGGTGGCCGTGGCGCCCCGGCTGGGCATCTCGTTTCCCATCCTCGCCAACGCCTCCATCTTTTTCTCGTATGGCCACTTCTACCAGATTCCGGGCCTGGGGCAGTTTTTCTCCAACTCCGACTACTCGGTGCTGCGCGACCTGCAGGCCGGCGCCGTGGATTACGGCGTGCTGGGCAATCCCGACCTCAAGCCCGAGTTCACGGCCCAGTACGAGTTCGGCTTCAAAAGCGCCATCGGGCGGAGCCTGGGCGTGGACCTGAGCCTGTTCTACAAAGACATCCGCGACCTGCTGGGCGTCGAGTTCGTCAACACCTACACGGCGGCCAGCTACACGCGCCTGACGAACGTGGACTTTGGCGGCGTGCGCGGCTTCACGCTGTCGCTCGACGCCCGCGACCTGGGGCCGCTCACGACGCAGGTGGACTACACGTACCAGCTGGCGCTGGGCAACAGCTCGTCGCCCGCCGAGCGCGCCAACCTGGCGGCTTCGGGCGGCGACCCGCGCCCGCGCCAGGTGCCTTTCAACTGGGACCAGCGCCACACGCTCAACGTGCTCGCCATCTGGGCGCCGCGCGCCTTCTCGCTCACGGGCATCGCCCGCTTTGGCTCGGGCCAGCCCTACACGCCCACCATCGGCACGGTTTTCGGCTCCGACCTGGAGCCCAACAGCGGGCGCAAGCCCACGGGCTTTGCCGTGGATCTGCGCGCCGAGAAGCCGTTCCGCTTTGCCGGCGCCGAGCTGAGCGTGTTTGCCCGCGTCTTCAACCTGCTGGACGCGCGCTACTTCAACGGCGGCGTTTTTGCCGACACGGGCAGCCCGTTCTACACCATCACGAATTCGACTGCGCAGCTCAACCCCGACCCGAGCCGCCTCTACGCGCCGCGCCGCATCGAGGCGGGCGTCTCGTTCCGCACCACGCGCCGGGTTCAGTAACGCCTGCTCTGCACCACCGATGAACCGTTTCCCTGCTGCCTTTTTCCTGCTGCTTTTCGGGCTGGCCGCGCCCCTTGCCGCGCAGACGCTCGAGCCCACCACGCCGCCCGAGCAGCGCGGGCGCATTGATGCCGAGCGCTCGGGCCAGCACGACGCCAACCGCATCCGCACCATTTTCTACAACTTCGGCATGGTGGGCGACTATTTCGGGCCGGAGTCCGACCTGAGCGTGGCGCACTCCGTCGAGGTGCCGCGCGGCTCGGGCCTCAACTACTCCGACGGCATCACGCCTTTCGTGCTGGCGCGCATTACCCAGGAAAACGGGCGCCAGGCCGAAATCATGATGACGGGCTACCGCGAGCGGCAGGCCACGAGCCCCGTCACGGGCCGCACGATGCGCTTCGAGCCGCGCCCCGGCTTTGCCCAGGCCAATCCCGACATCAACCAGGGCCGCTCTATCGCCCTCTCGAACGACCCGCGCACCTGGCCCGACTGCTGGCCCGACAAGGCCGGCGACCCCGACGACCCGGGCTGGTGCGGCTCGTGGAACGGATTCTTCGGCAAGCGCCCCAACGCCGACCAGGAGTCGTTTTCCGTCATGGACGACCAGTTCTACGACGCCTGGAATTTCATCCCCGACGACCGCGACCCCAGCCGCAAGGGGCTGGCGCTGCGCGTCGAGGTGCGCGGCTTCCAGTGGTCCAACCCCCAGGCCCAGAACGTCATCTTCTGGCACTACGACATCGTCAACGAAGGCACCGACACGTACGACGACATCATTTTCGGGCTCTACATGGACTCGGGCGTGGGCGGCTCGGCGCAGTCGTGCGACGGCGTGGCCGAAAGCGACGACGACAACGCTTTCTACAACCGCAACTTCGGCCTCAACCTCGTTTACACGTGGGACAAGGGCGGGCGCGGCGTCTCGCTTGCCGGCAACTGCACGCCCACGGGCTACCTGGGCTACGCCTACCTCGAAACCCCCGGCAACCCCTTCAACGGGCTGGACGACGACGACGACGGCATCACCGACGAGGCGCGCGACAGCGGGCCGGGCCAGCGCATCGAAGGCCAGGACGCCATCCGCGCCTACGTCACGAGCCGCTACAACATGAGCCTGTTCGAGGCCGAGTACGGCCCGCTCGAAGAACGCCCCGCGTTCGTGGCCGGCGTCTGGTTTACGGGCGACGAGGACATGGACTGGGTGGCGCGCTTCCACGACGCGGGCGCCGACGGCGTCTTCGGCACGGGCGACACGGGCGAGGGCGACGGCATCCCGACCTTTGGCGAGCCCAACTTCGACCGGACGGACATCAACGAGTCCGACCAGATCGGGCTGACGGGCTTCAAGATGAACCGCATCCGCGCGGGGGCCGGCGCGCCCACCTCGAACGTGGACGCCATCGTGTTCTACAACGGCGAGCAGTCGTGGGCGCAGCGGCTTTACGACCAGTTCTCGAATCCCGACCCGAGTGTGCGCTTCGACCAGCCACTTGTGCAGAACTACAACATCGGCTTTCTCTTTGCCTCGGGGCCGTTCAAGCTTGAAGCCGGGCGGCGCGAGCGCTTCAGCCTCGCCCTCGCGTATGGCGTGGACTTGCAGGAGCTGCAAACGAACGTCGAGACCGTCCAGAGCATCTACAACGCCAACTACCAGTTTGCCACGCCGCCGCCCACGCCGACGGTCAAGGCCGTGGCCCGCGACGGCGTCGTCGAGCTTTCGTGGGACAATGCCGCCGAGCGCGGCTCCGACCCCGTCACCAACCGCAACGACTTCGAGGGCTACCGCATCTACCGCGCGACCGACCCCGACTTCAACGACGCGCGCCTGCTCAACCTGGAAGAAACGCCCTCGGGCCGCAACGTCTCGGGCAAGGGCAAACCTATCGCCCAGTTCGACCTCATCAACGGCATCCGCGGCTACTCGAACTTGCAGGTCGAAGGCATCGCCTACTACCTCGGCAACGACAACGGCATCGTCCACACCTACCGCGACACGACGGTCACGAACGGCGTGACGTACTACTACGGCGTGACGGCCTATGACCGGGGCAGCGAGGAGTTCAAGTTCTACCCGTCCGAAAGCGCCCTGTCGGTTTCGCGGACGCTGCGCGGCGGCACCATTCTGCCCTCTAACGTGGTGCAGGTGACGCCGAATGCCCGCGTGCCCGGCTTCGTGGGCGGCGAGACGAGCGACGTGGAGCACGTGGCCGGCGCGGGCACGGGCACGGTGCGCGTGCGCGTCGTGGGCGACGAACTCGTGCCCGACGGACGCCGCTACCGACTGACCTTCGAGGGGCTTGCCGACAGCGTCCGCGCCCAGTCGTACACCCTGACGGACGTGACGACGGGCGCCATTCTGTTCGAGGGCGGGCAGGACCTGGCGGGCGAGGGGACGGGGCCCACGGCCACGGGCCTGCTGCCCCTCGTGACGACGCCGCGCTACCCCCGCGCCGACACGCTCGCGTCGGGCTTTACCCAGGCCAGCCCCACGGACGCCGTCGTGGCGCCCCGCTACTCCGAGTCCGTGCCGCCGGGCCGCAAGCGCCCGGGCTACCCCGAAAGCCTCACCATCACCTTTGCCGACACGCCGCTGGACACGAGCCGCGCGGCCATTGGCGCGCCGGCACGGCCCGTCAAGTTCAAAATCACGGGCGACGAAAGCGGCAAGCAGTTCGACTTCGCCTTCCGCGACGAGAACGGCGACCAGACAATCTCGGCGCCGGGCGAATACATCGAAATCCAGACGCAGGAGTCGTTCGCGTCGGCGCGGCTGCGGCCCGTCTGGCGCATCGAGTACGCGGGCGCGACGGCGGCGACGCAGCCGCCCGTGGGGGGCAGCATCTACCACCTCGTCGTGAGCAAGCCTTTCGGCCCCGGCGACGTGTTCGAGTTCTCGACGACGGGCGCCACCGTGGCCGAAGCCGCCTCCGTCTGGGGCGACGAGAGGCCCTACGCCGTGCCCAACCCGTACGTGGGCGCGTCGGACTTCGAGGCGCGGCCGTTTGGCGTGTCGGGGCGCGGCGACCGGGCCATCGAGTTCCGCGCGATTCCGGCAGGCAGCGAAGTGCGCATCTACACGCTGCGCGGCGACCTCGTGGACACCATCCGCCACGACGGCGGCTTCGTGGGTGCCGTGCGGTGGGATTTGCGCACGAAAGACAACCTCGACGCGGCGCCCGGCCTCTACTTCTTCGTCGTCGAGACGCCCGGTGGGGCCTCGCACACCGGCAAGTTCGCCATTATCAAGTAGCGCTATGTCCAGAGCTTTCTACCCCTCGGGCGCGGTTTGCTGGCTGCTGGCGGCCTGCGCGGCTGTCGTGGTCGGGGCGGCGCCCCGCGCCTCGGCGCAGAGCAAAACGGGCACGACGGTCGGCCAGGTGATGCTGATCGAACCCAGCGCCCGCGCCGCAGCCCTCGGCGGCGGCGGCGTGGCCGATGCCCGCGAGGTGCTCGGCGCCTTCAGCAACCCGGCGGCGCCCGGCTTCTTGGGCGTGGCGGGCGTGCAGGCCACGCGCCTCGAATACTTTGCCGGCGTGAGCTACAACCACGTCGCCACGGCCCTGCCCGTCGGCTTCGGCACGGTGCAGGCGTCGCTGACCTACCTCGACTCGGGCGAGATGGACGTGCGCACCGAGACGCAGCCCGAGGGCACGGGCGAGCGCTTTTCGGTTACCAACCTCGTTTTCGGGCTGGGCCTGAGCCGCCGCCTGACCGACCGCTTCGGCGCGGGCGCCCAGGTGTCGTACCTGCGCGAGACGACGTGGCACTCCAGCCTGAACGCCGTCGCCTTCAACTTCGGCGTGCTCTACCAATTGCCGTTCGGGCCGTACCTGGGCGCGAGCCTGTCCAACTTCGGCTCGCGCGGCAGCTACGACGGGCGCGACCTGCGCATCCGCTACGACCGCGACCCGCGCACCGAGGGCGACAACCCGGCGCTGCCGGGCGCCCTCGTCACCGAGTCGTTTTCGCTGCCCATCCGCTTTCGCGTGGGCGTGGCGTACCCCGTCGCGTTCGGCGGGCGCCAGAACGTGCGCCTCATCGTGGATGCCGAGCAGCCCAGCGACAACACGGCGTCGCTCAGCGGCGGCGCCGAGTGGACCTTTGCCGACCTCATCGCGCTGCGCGGCGGCTACGAGCGCCTTTTCCAGGAGGACGGCGAAAGCGGTTTGACGGCGGGCGCGGGCCTGCGCTACGGGCTGGGCGCGACGCGCTTCTCGTTCGACTACGGATGGGGCCGCCACCAGAGCCTGGGCGACCAGCAGCGCTTCACGCTCGGCATCTCGTTCTGAGCCTATGTGGAAAGGCATACTCCTCGGCGTGCTCCTCGCCGGAGCCGCGCAGGCGCAGCCTGCCCCGCCCGCGGGCCTCGTCGTGCGCGAGGGCGACGGCAGCGTCCTCGTCCGCTGGAATGCCGCGCCCGGCGCCACGGGCTACCGCCTCTACCGCGCCGCCGCCGACAGCGCCTTCCGGCCCGTGCTGCCCGTCGCCGCGCGCGCCACGTACTACGCCGACTGGAACGTCGAGAACGGCGTCAGATACCGCTATACCGTCGCCTCGTTTGCCGGAGGCGCGACGGGCGCGCCGGGCGATACGGTCGCCGCCACGCCCCACGCCCTCGACGACGACGCCTTTCTCGACCTCGTCACCCACCTGGCGTTCGACTTTTTCTGGTACGAGGCCAACCCCGCGAATGGCCTCGTCAAAGACCGCAGCACGCCCGGCAGCGCCGCCTCCATCGCGTCTGTCGGCTTCGGGCTGACGGCCTACGGCGTGGCGGTGGAAAAAGGATGGATTACCCGCGACGAGGCGCGGGCGCGCACCCTCGCCACGCTCGACTTTCTGTGGAACGCCGAGCAGTCCACCGCCTCCGACGCGACGGGCTACCGCGGGTTTTTCTACCACTTTCTCGACATGAACACGGGAAAGCGCGCGGGCACGACCGAGCTGTCCACCATTGACACCGCCCTTTTAATGGGCGGCGTGCTCTACGCGGCCCAGTTTTTCGACGGCGCCGACGCCGACGAAGCGCGCATCCGCACCCTTGCCGATAGCATCTACCGCCGCGTGGACTGGAACTGGGCCAGCCCGCGCCCGCCGCTCGTGGCCCTGGGGTGGAAGCCCGAAGCGGGCTTTCTGCCCTACGACTGGCGCGGCTACAACGAGGCCCTCGTCCTCTACGTCCTGGCCCTCGGCTCGCCCACGCACGCGCTGCCCGCCGCGGCGTGGGCCGAGTGGACGCGCACCTACGACTGGCGCACGTACTACTCGCCGCTGCCATACGTCCCTTTCCCGCCCCTTTTCGGCCACCAGTACAGCCACGTCTGGATTGACTTCCGGGGCACGCGTGACGCTTTTATGCGCGGCCACGACAGCGACTACTTCGAGAACAGCCGCCGTGCCACGCTCGCGCAGCGCGCCTACACGACGGCCAACCCGCGCGGTTTTGCGGGCTACGGCCCCGACGGCTGGGGCATCACCGCCAGCGACTACCCCGGCGGCTACCGGGCCCGCGGCGCCCTGCCCGTCCAGAACGACGACGGCACCCTTGTGCCGACGGGGCCGGGCGGCTCGTACGCGTTCACGCCCGACGAATCCCTCGCGGCGCTGCGCAACTTTTACGCGAACTACCCCCGGCTGTGGGGCGCGTATGGCTTCAAAGACGCCTTCAACCCCACGCAGAACTGGTACGCGACCGACCACATCGGCATTGACCAGGGGCCCATTGTGCTGATGATCGAAAACGGGCGCCGCGACGCCGTGTGGCGCGTTTTCATGCAGTCGCCATACGTGCAGGCCGGGATGGAACGGGCGGGCTTCGAAAGGGTCGGCACCGCCACGGCGCCCGGCGCCCGTGTGGACGCCCTCGCGCTCGCGGTCTATCCCAACCCCGCGCGGGGTGCGGCGACGGCGACGGTGACGGGGCTGCTCGCCGGCGCGGCGACGCTGACGCTTTTCGACCCCCTCGGGCGCCGCGTGTGGCAGCGCGAGGTCGGCCCGGGCGGCGTCGAACCGCTGAATCTCGCCGGCCTCGCGGGCGGCGTGTACGTGCTGCGCCTCGAAACGCCCGTGGGCAGCCTCGCCCGCGCTTTTCTCCACCTGCCATGACGCGCCTGCTCCTCATCGGCCTGCTCGTGGGCGTTGCGGGGCCTGCCGCCGCGCAGCGCCCGGCGCCCGACACGCTGGGGCTGCTCACGCTCAACCTCTGGCACAACCGGGGCGACTGGGAGGCGCGCCTGCCCCTGATCGTGGACGGCATCCGGGCGCTCGACCCCGACGTGGTGGTGCTCCAGGAAGTCCTCCAGAACGACACGCTGCCCAACCAGGCCCGCACGATTGCCGACAGGCTGGGCTACGGCTACGTCCACTTCGTCTCGGTTGATAGTGTGGGCGCGGCCAAGCGCTACGGCAACGCCATCCTGGCGCGCGTGCCCTTCGACACAGCAGCCACGCGGGCGCTCGAACCTCGCACCGACTACCGCACCGCCGGCATGGTGCGGCTCGCGCTGGGCGGCAGGGCGCTGCGCGTGTACGCCACGCACCTCCACCACGAGACGACGCCCCGGGGCAGCGGCATCCGCGCCATGCAGCTGGTGGATTTGCTGGATTTCATGGCCGCCACCGACGACGGCAGCCCGCTGCTCCTCGCCGGCGATTTCAACGCGACGCGCGACGGCCCCGAGTTCCGCCTGCTCGCGCCCCTGCGCGACCTCTACGCCCATTTCAACCCCGATGCCCCCGACGCGCCGACGTACGGCCACCAGGGCGGCACGCCCCGCCACATAGACTTCGTCTTCGACGGCCGCGACCCGCGCCTCGTCCCCCTCTCGACGCGCATCGTGCTCGACCGGCAGGCCGCGCCCGGGCTGTGGCCGAGCGACCACTTTGGCATCTTCACCCGGTTTCTGCTGCCATGAAAAGCACCTGGTTTGCCGCCTGCGCCCTCGTGCTGGCCGCGTGCGCGCCCTCCGCACCCGTCGTCCCGCCGGTGCCGTCCGCGCCCCGCGCCGCGCCGCTCGCCTCCCTCAGCCCCGACGACGCGGCGTTTCTCGACACGCTCCAGGAGCGGACGTTCCGCTGGTTCTGGGAGACGACCGACCACCAGACGGGCCTCACGCCCGACCGCTGGCCCTCCCAGACGTTTTCGAGCGTCGCCGCCATCGGCTTCGGGCTGACGGCCTACCTCGTCGGCGCCGAGCGCGGCTACGTCACGCGCGCCGAGGCCGCGGGGCGCACGCTCAACACGCTGCGCTTTTTGTGGCAGGCGCCGCAGGGGCCGGGCGTGTCGGGCGTCGCCGGCTACCGGGGCTTCTACTACCACTTTCTCGACTTCGACAAAGGCCACCGCTACCGCAACGTCGAACTCTCCACCATTGACACCGCCCTGCTGATGGCGGGCGTGCTGGCGGCAGGCGAGTATTTCGATGGACAGGGCAGCGAAGCCGAAATCCGCGCCCTCGCCGACAGCCTGTACCGCCGCGTGGACTGGCGCTGGATGCAGCGCCCCGACGGACTCGTCAGCATGGGCTGGCGCCCCGAGAACGGCCAGATTCCCGCTGCCTACAAAGGGTACGACGAGGCGATGATCCTCTACACCCTCGCCCTCGGCTCGCCCACGCACCCCGCCGACTCGACGGCGTGGACGGCCTTTACGAGCAGCCACCCGTGGGGCACGTACATGGGCGAGACGTACGCCAACTTCGAGCCGCTTTTCGGCTACCAGTACAGCCACGTCTGGATTGACTTTCGGGGCATCCGCGACGCCTTCGGGCGCGAAAAAGGGCTCGACTACTTCGAGAACAGCCGCCGCGCCACGCGCGCCCACCGGCAGTACGCAGTCGAAAACCCGATGGGATGGCTGGGCTACGGCCCCGACGTGTGGGGCCTGACGGCCTGCGACGGCCCCAAAGACACCACGATGGCGTGGAACGGACGGCCCGTGCAGTTCCGCACCTACTCGGCGCGCGGCGCCTCGATGCGCTACGTCAACGACGACGGCACGATTGCGCCCACGGCGGCGGGCGGCAGCCTGCCCTTTCTGCCCCGCGAAACGCTCCGCGCCCTCCGCACCATGCGCGCCCGCTACGGCAGCGACCTGTTCGGGCGCTACGGCTTTCTCGACAGCTTCAACCCCTCGTACGCGACGCTCACCACGCGCGCCGCCGCCGGGCGCGTCATCCCCGGCAAGATGTGGGTGGACGACGACTACCTCGGCATTGACCAGGGGCCGATTCTGCTGATGGCCGAAAATCTGCGCTCGGGCTTTGTGTGGAATCTGCTCAAAACCAACCCGCACGTCGTGCGCGGCCTGCGCCGGGCGGACTTCCGGGGCGGCTGGCTCGACGAGGCGCCGCCCTCGGCGTTTTTCCCCGTCGAACCCCTCGATGCGGCGATGCCCCCGCCCTCATTCCGCATCGTCGTGCTGGGCTCGTCGTCTGCCGAGGGGACAGGGCCGGCGGACATCGCGGACGCGTGGGTGAACCGCTACCGGGCGGCGCTCCAGGCCATTGACCCGGGCGTCGAGGTGGTGAACCTGGCGCGGGGCGGCTACACCACGTACCACATGCTGCCCGACGGCACACCGCCCGTCCCCGACCGCCCCGCGCCCGACGTGGCCCGCAACATCACGCGCGCCCTCAGCCTCAGCCCCGACGCCATCATCGTCGCCTTTACGTCGAACGACCGGACGTACGGCTTTGCCAACCGCGAGCAGCTCGACAACTTCGAGACCGTCCGCCGCGTCGCCGGCGAGGTGGGTGTGCCCGTCTGGTTCACGACGACGACGCCCCGCAACCTCGACGACGCGGCCCGCGCCGACCAGAAAGCTGTGCGCGACAGCCTGCTGGCGCGCTATCCCGACTTTACCATCGACTTCTGGGAAGGCATGGCCCAGCCCGACGGCACCATCCGCCCCGAGTACGACAGCGGCGACCACATCCACTACAACGGCCGCGCGCACCAGCTCTGGTTCGACCGCGTGATGGCCGCGCGCATCCTCGAAACCGTCCGCTCATGGCGATGATTTTTCTGCCCTCGACGCCTGCCCCCACCGCCACAGCGGCCTTTGCCCGGGCGAGGCA
>CBDUCD010000032.1:0-15008 GCA_965365535.1 uncultured Rhodothermales bacterium
CGCTCTCGGTCGGCTCCACCATCATCGTGCCCACCACGGGCCACGACATCGTGGGGGCGTGGTAGCCGTAATCCATCAGGCGCTTGGCCACGTCCACCTCGCCGATGCCGGTGCTCTGCTTGAAGGGCCGCAGGTCGAGGATGAACTCGTGCGCCACGCGCCCGCCCGTGCCGCGGAACAGCACGTCGAAGTCGGCGGCGAGCTTTTCGGCCATGTAGTTGGCGTTCAGGATGGCGAGCTGGGAGGCGCGCGTCAGCCCGTCGGCGCCCATCATGGCGATGTAGGCCCACGAGATGAGCAGGATGGAGGCGCTGCCAAAAGGCGCCGCCGCGACGGGGCCGATGGCCGCCTCGCCGCCCGTGGGCACGACGGGGTGGCCGGGCAGAAACGGCGCCAGGTGGGCCGCCACGCCAATGGGCCCCATGCCCGGCCCGCCGCCGCCGTGCGGAATGGCAAACGTCTTGTGCAGGTTGAGGTGGCACACGTCGGCGCCAAAGTCGCCGGGGCGGCACAGGCCCACCTGCGCGTTCATGTTGGCGCCGTCCATGTACACCTGCCCGCCGTGCCGGTGGATGGTTTCGCAGATGTCGCGGATGCCCATCTCGAACACGCCAAACGTGGAGGGATACGTCACCATGAGGGCGGCCAGGCGCGGGGCGTGTTTCTCGGCCTTGGCCGCCAGGTCGTCGCGGTCTATCTCGCCCGACGGCGTCGTGTTCACGGGCACCACTTCCATGCCCGCCATGACGGCGGAGGCGGGATTGGTGCCGTGCGCGCTCGACGGGATGAGGCAGACCGTCCGGTGCGCCTCGCCCCGGCTTTCGTGGTAGGCGCGAACGGTCATCAGGCCGGCGTACTCGCCCGCGGCGCCGCTGTTGGGCTGGAGGCTGACGGCGGCAAAGCCGGTGATTTCGGCCAGCCACGCGGCCAGCTCGCCCATCATCTCGTGGTAGCCCGCGGCCTGCTCGGCGGGCGCGAAGGGGTGCATCTGGGCAAAGCCCGGAAAGGAAACCGGCATCAGCTCGGCGGCGGCGTTGAGCTTCATCGTGCACGAGCCGAGGGGAATCATGCTGGTCGTGAGCGAGAGGTCGCGCGCGGCAAGCCGGTGCAGGTAGCGCATCAGCTCGGTTTCGCTGTGGTACAGGTTGAAGACGGGGTGCGCGAGAAACGGCGTCAGGCGGGGCAGCGGCCCGGCATACGCCAGGTCGAGCCGGATGTCGTCGGCCTGGAAGCCCGTCGGCTTTTCGTAGGGGTTGAAAATGGCGAACAGGGTGTCGAGGTCGGCCGTCGTCGCGGTTTCGTCGAGGGCGATGCCGAAGGTGCCGTCGCCGTAGGCGCGCAGGTTGACGCCGTGCGCGTCGCACCGGTCGAGAATGGGCTGGGCCGTCAGGCGGAAGGGCTTGACGCGCAGCGTGTCGAAATAGGCGTCGTGGCGGACTTCGTGGCCCAGGTTGGCCAGCCCCTCGGCCAGCAGCCGCGTCAGCCCGTGGACGTAGGCGGCGATGCGCTTCAAGCCTTCCGGCCCGTGGTAAATGGCGTACGCGGCGGCCATGACGGCCAGCAGCACCTGGGCCGTGCAGATGTTGGACGTGGCCTTGTCGCGGCGGATGTGCTGCTCGCGCGTCTGGAGCGCCATGCGCAGCGCCGGCTGCCCGTCGCGGTCAACCGTCACGCCGATGAGGCGGCCGGGCACCTGCCGCTTAAAGGCGTCGCGGGTGGCGAAAAAGGCGGCGTGGGGGCCGCCGTAGCCCAGCGGCACGCCAAAGCGCTGGGCGCTGCCCACGGCCACGTCGGCGCCCCACGCGCCCGGCGCCTCGACGAGGCACAGCGCCAGCAGGTCGCACGCGGCTACCACGAAGGCGCCCGCGTCGTGGGCGCGACGGGCAAACGGGCCGTAATCCACCACCTCGCCGTCCGTGGCGGGGTACTGCACGAGGGCGCCGAAAAACGTCGCGTCGAGTTCGACCTGTTCGTGGTCGCCCACGACGGTTTCGATGCCCATCGGGCGGGCGCGCGCCTCGACGACGGCGACGGTCTGCGGGTGGCAGCGCTCGGACACGAAAAACTTCACCCTTTCGCCCTTGCGGGCGTGGCGCGCCAGCATCATCATGGCCTCCGCCGCCGCCGTGCCCTCGTCCAGCAAACTCGCATTGGCGATTTCCAGCCCCGTCAGGTCGGCCACCATCGTCTGGAAGTTGAGCAGCATCTCCAGCCGCCCCTGCGCGATTTCGGCCTGGTAGGGCGTGTACTGCGTGTACCAGTTGGGATTCTCGAAAATGTGGCGCTGCACGGCAGGGGGCGTGCGCGTGCCGCTGTAGCCCATCCCGATAAAGGAGCGGCGGACTTCGTTTTTGGCCGCCAGGGCGCGGGCGCGTTCGAGGAGGGCCTGCTCGCTCAGCGGCTCGGGCAGGTGCAGGGGCCGCTGGGCGCGGATGGGCGCGGGCACCGTCTGCGCGACGAGTTCGTCCAGGCTTTCGAGGCCCAGCGCGTCGAGCATCTGCCGGACGTCGTCGTCCGAGGGGCCGTTGTGGCGCTGCGAAAAGCGGTCGGGGTGCTGAAGCATGGAGGCGGGGTTGGGCGGGTGGCAGCGCCAGAATAGGCGCGCCGCAAAAGGGGTTTCAGGCAGGCGGGTGAAGAATCGCGGGCGTCCTTTTTGCGCCGCCGGCGCTTGCGCGGCCGCCTTCCGAATGCCGTGGATGGACGCCGGACGCGGACGGGATCAGGGCACCACCACTGTGAGGCCCTTCCTGATTTTCACCCCGTCCGGGAGGGCGTAGTGCAGTTGCTCCACCGTGAGGACGCGCAGCGCTTCCTGGAGGGTGAACACCTCGAAGGCGAGCCAGGCGGGGGCCCCTTCGGGCGCGGGCGTGCCGCGCCGCGCTTCGAGCGCGGCAGCATCCGCCACGTCAATCTTCCCCGAAGCCGGGCCGAGGGGCGCGGCGGCGTCTACCGGGCGCTGCCAGACGCGGGCGGCAGTGCCCAGGGGCGTCCCCACCGCCACCCTGCTGCCCACGGCCACGGCGAGGGTTTCACCCGCGAGGCCCGCGTACAGCCCCACCGATCCATCCTCGTGGACGACGAGCACGCGCCCCGGTGCATTGGAGCGGAGCACCGGCTGCCCTTCGACCTCCATGCCCAGCCGCTGGTTGTGGTGGTAAGAAGGCACGAAAGCACCCGTACCCGTATAGACTTCGGCTACCGTGCCCGCGCGGGCCGCCACGACGGGCGTGCCGGGCGCGAGCGAGAACATCGTCTCCCCCGCCTGGTGCCACAGCACCTCGACCGACGCTCCGGACGCGGCGGGCAAACGGTACACGTACGCCGTATCTGCGCGGGCGCCGGGGCAGCCCGGCACTACACGGAATGCGCTGCGCCAGCCGGCATCGGCGCGGGACGCGGCGGCCAGCACGCGGCGCTCGCCCGGCGCCAGCCCGGCAAACACGTCGAAGTCGGCGCTGCCAAAAGCGGTGCCCGCGCGGTAGCGCGCAAAGCCGACGCCGACGGGCACCGCCGACACGTTGCGAACCTCGTAAAAGATGGAGTCGGGGTGCAGCCCTTCCTGAAGCACGGCCAGCCGCCCCGAAGCCAGCACGCTTGCCGCGTCTTCGGGCTGCCAGCGAAAGCGGTAGCTGTAGTTCCACGGCAACCGGTCGTCCAGCGGGTGGAGGGTAAACGCAAACTGGTTGGCGCCGGGCGGCAGCACCACCTCGACGGGTTCGCGCAGGTCGGGCTGCATGTTTTCGAGCATAAGCGCAAAGCGGACGCGCACCGTGTCGGCCCCGCCGTTGAGGGCGAAAAACTCGACCCGGTCGGGGCTCTGCACCGGCCTCACGCACACCACCCCGCTGCACGCCTGCCCCCGCGCCCGGGGGGTTGCGCCGCCGAGCAGGAGCACCAAAAAGGGCAACACGCGCAGGAAACGGCTAAACTGCATGGGCGCGGAGAGGACTTCGGGGCGTGAACCGCCAAGATAGTACGCTGCTCGGACACGCGGCGCGGTGGCAACGACCGCCCTTTCTGGCCCGAGGCCTTTTTGCGCCGCCGGCGCTTGCGCGGCCCGCCGCCCGCCGCTAATCTTGACGCCCTCAGCAGTACCCCACTATGCAGGCTACAGACGACGTGACGCGCCTGCTCGGCGCCTACGGTAAGGGCGACCCGGCGGCGCTGGAGCTTCTCCTGCCCTACGTGTACGACGAGCTGCGCGCCATCGCGCACCGCCACCTCGCCCGCGAGCGCCCCGACCACACGCTGGGCGCCACGGCCCTCGTCCACGAGGCGTACCTGCGCCTCGTCGATCAGACGCGGATGCAGTGGGACGGACGCGCCCACTTCTACGCCGTCGCCGCCACGGCCATGCGCCGCATTCTCGTGGATTACGCCCGCGCCCGGCGCGCCGCCAAGCGCGGCGGCGGGCAGACGCCCCTGTCGCTCGACGCCGCCGGCGACGTGGCCGCCGTGCGCGCCGACGCCCTCGTCCACCTCGACGACGCCCTCGAAAAGCTGGCCCGGCACGACGCCCGGCAGGCCCGCGTGGTCGAGTGCCGCTACTTCGCCGGCCTCAGCATCGAAGAAACCGCGACGGCCCTCGGCGTCTCGCCCACGACTGTCAAGCACGACTGGGCGATGGCGAAGGCGTGGCTCTACCGCGAAATGCGCGCCGACGCCTGACCGTTGCGGCCCCGTTTTGCGCGTAAAGGGGAATAGCCCCCCGCCCTCCACCCGCCCCGCCCTGCCGTGAACCCCCTTTCCGATAGCCAGTGGGCGCACCTGCGCCAGCTTTTCGCCCGGGCGATGGAGGCGCCGCCCGCCCACCGCGCGGCGTTCGTGGACGCGTGCTGCCCCGCCGACGCGGCCCTGGCCGCCGAACTGCGCAGCCTCGTCGCCTGCGCCAGCGACGCCGACGCCTTTTTCGAGGCGCCCGGCGTGCTCGAAGCCGTCGCCGCCGACTGGCTCGAAACGGGCGGCAGGCGCCTGGCGGCGGGCGGCGACGAGGACGCCGTGGGCCGCACCATCGGCGCCTACCGGCTGCTGCGACCTATCGGGCGGGGCGGCATGGGAACCGTCTTCCTCGCCGCCCGCGCCGACGGCGCCTTCGAGAAACAGGTCGCCCTCAAACTCGTCCGGCGCGGACTCGACACCGACGACGTGCTGCGCCGCTTTCGCCACGAGCGCCACGTCCTCGCCCGCCTCGACCACCCGGGCATCGTGCGCCTGCTCGACGGTGGCACGGCAGACGACGGGCAGCCGTTTTTCGTGATGGAATACGCCGAGGGCGTGCCCATCACCCACTACTGCGACGCGCACGCGCTGACGGTCGAGGCGCGCATCCGGCTTTTCCTCCAGGTGTGCGAGGCCGTCGCCTACGCCCACCAGCACCTCGTCGTCCACCGCGACCTCAAGCCGTCCAACATTCTCGTCACCCCGGCGGGCGTGCCCAAGCTGCTCGACTTCGGCATTGCCCGCCTGCTCGACGGCGACGGGGTGCACACGCAGACGGCGGGCGGTCCGCTGCCCTTTACGCCGGCGTATGCGGCGCCCGAGCAGGTGCGCGGCGACGCCATCACGACGGCGACGGACGTGTACGCGCTGGGCGGCGTGCTCTACGAGCTGCTGACGGGCCACCGCCCCCACGACCTCCGCCGCGACGCCCGCAGCGCGCCTCCCCGCCCCAGCGCCGCCGTGGGGCGCGCGCGGCAGGCGCGCAGCGCGGGCGGCGAGACGGGCGAAAGGCAGCCCCTGGCGCCGGAGGCACGGCGCGGCGCGGCGCCCCGCAGGCTGCGCCGCCGCCTCGCGGGCGACCTCGACACCCTCGTGCTGCACGCCCTGCGCGACGAGCCCGAGCGCCGCTACCCCACCGTCGAGGCTTTTGCCGACGACCTGCGCCGCCACCTGGCGGGCCTGCCCGTGAAGGTGCGGGGCGCGGCGCGGGCCTACCGCGTGGCGCGCTTTGCGCGGCGCCACCGCTGGGGCGTGGCCGGCGCCGCCCTTTTCGCCGCCGTGCTCGTGGGCTTCAGCCTGTTCTCCCTCGTGCAGCAGCGCCGCGCCGAGCGCGCCCGCGACCGCGCCGAGCAGGTGGGCGACCTGCTCAAAAGCCTGTTCCGCGAGGCCAACCCGCGCACCGCTTCGGACCCGGACGTGACGGTGCAGGACGTGCTGGCGCGCGGCGCCCGCCGCCTCGCCACCGACAGCACCCTGGCCCCCGACGTGCGCGCCGAACTGCTCGACCTCATCGGGACGGTCTATGCCGACCTGGGGGCTTACCCCGACGCCCACGCCGCGCTCCGGCAGGCCCGCACCCTCTACGCGCAGACCGGCGACGGGGTGGGCTACGCCGTGGCCCTCACGCACACGGGCTCCGTCGAAGCCCTCGAAGGCCGCCCCGATACCGCCGAGGCCACGCTGCGCCGCGCCGTCGCCCTGCTGCGCCCGGCACGCAACCCCGACGCCCTCGCCGAAAGCCTGAACGAGCTGGGCGAAGTCCTCATCGAACGCGGCGCCTACCCCCAGGCCGACTCGCTGCTGACGGCGGCCGCCGACCTCGTGCGCCGCACCGACGGCGCCCGCTCCACCGCGTACGCCACGGCCCTCATAGACCGCGGCCTGCTGTTCAACAAGTGGGGCCGCTACGACAGCGCCCTGGTGCTGCTGCGCGGCGGGCTGCGCCTCAAACGCGACCTGCTGGGCCCCGAGCACCTGGACGTGGCAACGGCCGAGAACGTGCTGGCGGCCCTGCTCTACCGCACCGGCAAGCTCGACGAGGCCCTCGCGCTGCACCAGCACGCCCTGGCCGTGCGCCGCCGCCTGCTGCCGCCGGGCCACCCCGAAATCGCCACGGCGCTCAACAACCTGGGCAACGTGCTGCGCGAAAAAGGGCGGCTGGCCGAGGCAGCGGCCGCCCTCGACGAGGCGTACCGCATCCAGCAGGGCGCCTTCGGGCCGCTGGCGCCCAACACGGTCATCACCCAGTACAACCTCGCCCTTATCCACTACGCCGACGGGCGGCTGGCCCAGACCGAGCGCGAGATGCGCCTCTCGCTGGCCCTCCACCGCCAGGTGTGGCCGGGCGCGCACCCCTACACCGCCTTTCCGCTCACGGTGCTGGGGCAGGTGCTGCTGGACGAAGGGCGGCCCGCCCAGGCGATTCCTTTTCTGCGCGAGGCCGTCGAGATCCGCCGCGCCACCATTGGCGCCGACAACTGGCTGACGGCGCAGAGCGAAAACGCGCTGGGCGCCGCGCTGGGACGGCTGGGACGCGCCCGCGAGGCCGAAACCCTGCTCGTGGCCGGCTACGACGCCATCCGCGCGCGGCGCGGCCCCGACGACCGGCACACGCGGCAGGCCCTCGAAAACGTCGTCGCCTTTTACCAGGCGCGCGGGCAGCGCGATAAAGCCGACGCCTACCGCGCCGGGCTGACGACGGCGGCGCAAAAATAGCCCGCCCCCACCGTCCTTTCGCGCCGGCTTTCTCGCTAATGGGGTAGAATCCTCTACTACCGCCATGCGCCTCCGCCTGCTCGTTCTCGCCCTGCTCGTCGCGCCCGCGCTGGGCGCCCAGCCCCTTGCCCGGCCCCAGCCCCTCGACCCCGCCGCGCTGCCCGCCGCTGCCCGCGCCGCCCTCCTCGCCGACGGCGACGAAAACTGGGACGGGCGCTTCGGGCACCCTTCCATCACCTACACGGCCTACACCCTCGCCGTCGCCCCCGATGGCGACCTGTACCTGGGCGGGTCGTTCTCGGCCGTCGGGCAGCTGGCCGCCGCCGGCATCGCCCGGTGGGACGGGCAGCGCTGGCACGCGCTGGGCGCGGGCATCCCGGGCGGCTACGTCTATGCCCTTGCCTTCGGGCCGGACGGCGCCCTCTATGCCGGCGGATACTTCACCCAGGCCGGGGGCGTCCGCGCCAACTCCATCGCCCGGTGGGACGGGGCGACGGAGACGTGGAGCGCCGTGGGGGCGGGCCTCTCGAACGGGCAGTACACGGCCTACGTCTATGCCCTCGCCTTCGAGGGCGCGACGCTGTACGCGGGCGGCGACTTCACCTCGTCGGGCGCGACGCCCCTCAAAAAGCTGGCGCGCTGGACGGGCGCGGCGTGGGAAGACCTGGGCAGCGGCCTGGGCCGCCAGAACTACGACGGCACCTTCAGCCCCGAGGGGCCTTCCGACATTCGGGCGCTGGCCGCGCAGGGCACCAGCCTGTTCGTCGGCGGCGGGTTCGACGCCGTGGCCGAGGGCCGGTCCAACAGCCTCGCCCGCTATGACGCGCAGACGGGCACGTTCCACACGGTCGGCGGCGGCGTGGGCAGCGGCTTCAACACGACGTACGAAAGTGCCGGGCGCGTGCTTGCCCTCGCCGCCCAGCCGGGCCGCGTGTGCGTGGGCGGCAGGTTCGACCGCGTGGGGCTGATCGCGGGCCCCAACGCCGCTGCCAACAACGTCGCCTGCTGGGACGGCGCGGCGTGGCAGACGCTGGGGCTGGGCGTGCAGGGGCCGTACGGCGCGCAGGTAAACGGGCTCGGCTTTGCCGGAGACGACCTCGTGGTGACGGGCGATTTCGACACGGCGGGCGGCGGGCAGGCCCGCTACGCGGCCCGCTGGGACGGGATGGCGTGGGCCGAGGTGGGCGGCGGGCTGGGCAGCGCCGGCAGCGCCCTCGCCGCCGACGGGCAGGGCGGCTTTTTCGTGACAGGTGGCTTCGAACGGGTGGGCGATGGTTTCGGCGCCCTGCGCATCGCGCACTGGACGGCGGATGGCTGGAACGCGCTGGGGCAGGGCCTCTCGTACAGCACCATCGTCGCCGGCCTCAACGCCGTGGCCCAAAGCGGCGGGCGCGTGTACGTGGGCGGCTACCAGACGCACAGCGGCGGCGTCCCCACGGCCAACATCTCGGCGTGGGACGGGCAGCGGTGGCACGCCCTCGGCGCCGGCACCGACAACACCGTGCGCGCCCTCGCTACGGGTGCCGACGGGATGGTGTACGCCGGCGGCGATTTCACGACGGCAGGCGGGCAGGCCGCCAGTCACGTCGCCCGCTGGGACGCGGCGACGGAGACGTGGAGCCCGCTGGGCAGCGGCCTCAGCGGCAACGTGTACGCCCTCGCCGTCGGGCCGGACGGCAGCGTGTACGCCGGCGGCAGCTTCCGCGCGGCAGGCGCCGTCGCCACCGCCGCTATCGCCCGCTGGGATGGGCAGCAGTGGCACGCCCTCGGCGAAGGCTTCAACGACGACGTGCGGGCCATCGCCATCGCGGCGGACGGGCGCGTGTACGCCGGCGGCCTGTTCGACAAGTCCGGCGCCACCGTCGTCAACGGCATCGCGGTGTGGGATGGCGTGGCGTGGCGCGCCCTCGGCGAGGGCGTCAAGCGCGACCTGTCGGGTATCGTCGTCGCGGGCGACGTGTACGGCCTCGCCCTCGTGGACGGCGACGTGTACGCGGCGGGGCGTTTCGACATTGCGGGTGCGGGCGCCGCCTCGGGCGTGGCACGCTGGCGCGACGGGGCGGGCTGGCAGGCGCTGGGCGCCGGGCTGGGCGGCAGCGACCACACGGGGCGCGCCTTTGCCCGCGTGGGCCGCACGCTGTTCGTGGGCGGCACCTTTGCCTCGGCAGGCGGCCAGCCCTCGTCCGGCCTCGCCCGCTGGGACGTGGACGCCGCGACGTGGCGCCGCGCGGGCAGCGGCGTCGCGGGCGCCTATTACAGCGACGTGAACGCCCTGCTGGCGCGCGGCGGCGACGTGTACGTGGTGGGGCATTACGAACAGGCCGGCGGCGCCCCCGCCGCGTCGTTCACCCTCTGGCACGACGCGGCGCCCACCCTCCAGGCCGGCCTCCAGGTGGACCCCGACCGGCTCGACTTTGGCAGCGTGCCCATCGGCACCGCCAGCGAGCGCCTCGTGTCCATCTCCAACCCCGGCGATGGACCGCTGACGGGCACGGTCGCGCTGGCCGCCGGGTCGCCGTTCACCCTCGTCGAGGGCGGCGGCGCCTTTACGCTCGCGCCCGGCGGGTTTCTGGGCGTCACCGTCCGGTTCACGCCGGCTGCCGGCGGCGCGGCCACGGCCACGCTCCGCATCACCCACGACGCGCCCGGCGTGCCCAACCCGTACCCCGTGCAGCTCGTGGGAGAGGGCGCGGCGCGCGGCGCGCACCTGGTGCTGCGCCACTTCAACCCCGCCGACGCGCAGACGACGCCCGGCGCCCAGGGCGGCGGCTTCGTCTTTGGCACGAACGCCTACAAAGACCGCGCAAAAGGCGTCGCCTTTACCCTTCCCCTCGAGAAAAACGGCGCCGGCGCCCTGCTCACCTCCGTCAACGCCTACTTCTCCTACGCCGACCCCCTGCCCGGCGCGGCCACGTACACGGTGTCCGTCGTGCCCGGCAGCGCCCAGACCGGCCCCACGGGCGCGCCCCTCTGGAGCGCCAGCTACCGCGTGGCCGACACGGGCGCCGACGACGACCTCGCCACGCCCGCGCCCGCGCGCCGCCACGAGGTCACGCCGCCCGTCGAACTCGGCGCCGGCACGTCGTTTTTCGCCGTCGTGGACTTTGGCGATTACGCGTCGAGCAGCCTGCTCGCCATCGCCGCCAGCCCCGAAAAGGCGGGGCGCGTGCCCCACGTGTGGGAGCAGCTCGAAAGCGGCCAGTGGGTCAACGTGTCGGACTCGTGGAAAGGCGGCAGCGCGGGCTGGGACGTGTGGATGGAGGCCGAGCTGGCCACGGCGACGGCCCGTGACGAACTGGAAACGCCCTCCCTTTTTGCCCTGGAACCGATTTCACCGAACCCCTTGAATTCTAACGCGATGGTGCGCTATACTCTCGCCCGCGTGTCGCCCGTTGAGATTGAAGTATTCGACCTGCTGGGGCGCCGCGTGATGACGTTGGCCGAGGGCGTGGAAGGGGCCGGCGCGCACCAGGTGGCGCTGGACGCGGGCGGGCTTCCCAACGGCCTGTACGTGTGCCGCCTCCGCGCCGCCGGACAGACGCTGACGCAGACGTTCACCGTGCTCAAGTAACCCCGCGACACCAGAGATTCCCCTCCCCGGCGGCAGGCGTCCCGCCGGGGCTTTTTGTTCAGAATGGGCGCCGCCGCCCACGCGAGACGCCGCTTTTCTTGCCACCTTACGCCCTCCGTTCTGGGTGCCGCGCCCCGCGGCTGCACGGGCACCTGTTCCACTTTCCAATCCGCCATCCGTATGAAGCGTCCGCTGC
The DNA here is from genome assembly GCA_965365535.1 of uncultured Rhodothermales bacterium. Lineage (GTDB taxonomy): Bacteria > Bacteroidota > Rhodothermia > Rhodothermales > BA12 > CBDUCD01. Next base: position 11,202 of record CBDUCD010000032.1, read on the forward strand.
TCCTGCTGCTCGTCGCCCTTGCCTTTGCCCCGGCGGGGCAGGCGCAGCGAGGGTCGTTCTCGTCCACGCCGCCCCGCGACGCGCACCGCGATGCCGGCGGCGCCGTGCAGGCGGCGCCCGCGCCCTACGCCCGCCCCCTCCCTCGCCTCGTGCTGGGCGCGCAGGCCGGGGCGTGGGCGGCGCAGATGGCGGCGGCGCCGCGCTACGACGGCGGGCTGGGCAAAACCGCCGCCGCCCTGCTCAAACTCGACGCGCGGGCGCGTATGCTCGTCGCCACGCAGCAGGCGCTGGGCAAAAACACCGCCTTCCCCCTCGACGTGCTGCCCTCGGCCCCCGTGACCCGCCGCGACGGGCGCGCCCTCGTGGACGTGATGGCCCTGCTCGACGGCGGCGCCTCGACGGCAGCCCTCGAAGCCCTCGGCGCGACGGTGCAGCTGCGCACGGGCGACATCGTGGCGCTGCGCGTGCCCCTCGACAGGCTCGAAATGCTGGCCGCCCGCGCCGAGGTGCGCCGCATCGAGACGGGCGACCGCATGTACCCGACGATGGCCGTGAGCCGCGCCGACATCCGCGCCGACCTCGTGCACGCGGGCGTGGGCCTGCCCGGCCCCATCATGGGCGAGGGCGTCGTGGTGGGCGTGCTCGACTCGGGCCTGGACGTGACGCACCCGGACTTTTTCGACGAAGGCGGCTCGCGCGTCCAGTACCTGCTCGAATACAAGGACGGCGGCACCGAGGCCGAGTGGACGAAAGCGCAGATTGACGCCAACCCCGCGGCCGTCTCCGAGCGCGACGGCAACGGCGCCGGCGGCCACGGCACGCACGTCACGGGCACGGCGGCCGGCGGCGGCCGCGCCGACGCCGCCCAGCGCGGCATCGCCCCCAAGGCCGACATCGTGTTCGTCAAGGGCATCCGCGACGCGGGCAGCAGCGGCGGCTTTTCGAGCAACGACGTGGTGGCGGGCGTGCAGTACATCTTCAGCCGCGCCACGGCGCTGGGCAAGCCCGCCGTCGTCAACCTGAGCCTGGGCTCGAACGGCGGCCCCCTCGACGGCACGACGCTCCAGGAGCGGTCGCTGTCGAGCCTCGTCGGGCCGGGCCGCATTATCGTGGCGTCGGCGGGCAACGAGGGCTTCGACCTCATCCACGCCGGCGGCACTACCAGCACTTCCCAGCCCAGCCAGACCCTCCTCCTGCCCGACACCATGAGCACGACCCAGGTGGACGTGTGGTACGAGCAGGGCGCCGTGACGGAGGCATCTCTCATCGCGTACTCCGTGACCGGGGGCACCATCAACAAGGTGTGGCAGAGCCCGTGGATGCCCGTCGGCAGCGGCCACGCGAACTGGCAGCCCGTCGAGCCCGGCGAGCGCACCCTGGCCGAGTACGCCATTGACGCGAGCCAGACGCGCGACAGCTTCAACGGCGACGGCAACGTGACGTTTTTCCTGCGCAGCACCGCCACCGACGACGCGGGCGACTACGTGTGGGGCATCGTTACGCGCGGCACCCGCGCCGACCGGCTGGACATGTGGGCCAATGGCGGCATTTTCTACAACGCCCCCCTCGGCTTTGCCGGCCTTACCGAGATGCCCGGCAATACCGACCAGACCGTAGATCGCCCCTCGACCGCCGACAAGGTGATCTCCGTCGCCTCGTACGTGACCACGAACGCGTGGACGGACATTGACGGCAACCGCTGGGAGTCGCGGATGCCCAACCCCGACCGGCAGGGCGAGCCCGTCCAGCCCACGCTGGGGCAGCGTTCCTATTTCAGCTCGATGGGGCCGCGCCGCGACGGGCGCGCCAAGCCCGACATTGCCGCGCCGGGCGAGCGCATCTTTTCCGCCTTTTCCTCGCACCTCGACGAAAACGTGGGCTACGCGCGGTCGGGCCTGCTGGCCGGCGGCAGGTACCAGGGCCTCCAGGGTACCAGCATGGCCTCGCCCCACGTGACAGGCGTCGTCGCGCTGATGTTGCAGGTAAACCCGGCGCTCGACTACAGCGACGTGCTCGACGTGCTCCGGAGCACCGCCCGCACCGACCTCACCACGGGCACGCCTGCCGGGGCGCCGTGGGGCGCGGGGCGCGTGGATGCCCTTGCCGCCGTGCAGGAAGCCTACCGGCGCGCCGGCGGCACCCCGGGCGGCGGCACCACCGTGCAGGCAACGCTGAGCCGCTTCGAGCCCACGGGCCAGCAGGTCAACTACATCCTCGACGACGTGCTGCCCGTGGACTCGGGCTTCGTGGCGGGCATGAACCAGTACGGCGACCGGGCCAAGGCCACGCACTTCACCCTGCCCGAGGGCGTGTTCACGGCCAAAATCACGGGCGTCAACGTGTGGTTCGGCTACAAAAAACCGTCGGCCTCGGGCACCTTTGCCGTCGAAATCAGCAGCGGCACGCCCGAGACCGGCCCGGGCGCGGTGCTGTACCGGCAGGAGTTCGACTACGCCAAAGCCCTCGCCGACGACAGCTTCGGCACGCGCGAGGCCGCGTCGGCGCTGGCCTTCGACACGCCCGTTGACGTGGGCGGGCCGTTTTTCGTGAGCATTGATTTCGGCGCCTACGGAGCCGCCGCCGCGGGCAACCTCACCATTGCGACCACGACGACGACGGGCGCGCGCGTGGCGCACGTGTGGGAAAAGTGGAGCAACGGCGCCTGGCACAACCTCTCCGACGCCTGGTGGACGCCCGGCCAGGGCGCCCCCGGCACCAACGGCGTGGACCTGTGGATCCAGAGCAACATCGCCTACCTCACCTCGACGGCTGCCGAGGACGGCACCGCGCCGGCATCGCTGGGACTGGGCCTGGCCGGCCCCAACCCCTTCCGCGACGCCACGGTGCTGGCCTACAGCCTGCCGCAGCCGGGCCACGTTTCCATCGCCGTGTACGACCTGCTGGGCCGCCGCGTCGCCCTCCTCGTGGACGGCGTGCAGGCAGCAGGCACGTACACCGCCCCGCTCGGGGGCGACGACCTGGCCAGCGGGCTTTACCTCGTCCGCCTGGAAGCCGACGGTCAGGTGCGCACGCAGCGCGTCGTGCGGGTGCAATAGGGGGGATATTGCGCGCGGCAACGCAACCTACGCCGCGCTGCCACAGCCATCAAAGCAGACTCGCCGGCGCAATCAGGGCGGTGCGCGCAGACGAGCGACCTATGACGGGCCAGCGTTCAACGGCTGGCCGGGCGCCGCGCCGCGCTGAAATCACGGGGACGGTTTCGCCTGTCGGGTCTGTTGCAGCCCGTGGCTATTCCGCCGCCGGATCACCCGCACGCGATCGCCGGCGGCGCTGTAGCCTAAACGGCTACCGGCTCGGCTGGTACCGCATCGCCACGGCCCCCGAGCCAAACTCCAGCCGGCCTACGAGCTTCAGGTCGAGCGGCTTCGAGAGCCCGGCGAACAGCGTCGGCCCGTGGCCCGCCAGCCGGGGGTGCACCACGAACTCGTACTCGTCTATCAATCCCAGCTCTGCCAGGGCCAGCGGAAGCGTCACGCCTCCCACGAACAGCCCCTTGCCCGGCTCCCGCTTCAGCTGCTCGACGGCCGTTGCCAGGTCTCCGCGCAACAGTTCCGCGTTCCAATCGACCTGGCTCAGGGTGCCTGACACGACGTACTTCCTGGCCGCGTCAATGGTGCGGGCGAAGGGTTCCATCCACCCGGCCATCCCTTCGGGCCGCAGCCCGTTTGCCGGCCACCGCCACGCGGCCCGCATCATTTCGAAAGTCACCCGGCCAAAGATCAGGGCATCGGCCCGGGCGAGTTTCTCCGCCCAGAAACGGTGCAGTTCTTCGTCCGCGAAACCCGC
>CBDUCD010000033.1:0-14870 GCA_965365535.1 uncultured Rhodothermales bacterium
GTATTCCGTCACTCCCGCGTATTCCGTCACTCCCGCGTATTCCGTCACTCCCGCGTATTCCGTCACTCCCGCGAAGGCGGGAGCCCAGTCGCCGGTGTAGGCGGCGTGGGCTTCTGTGGACTCCCCCGCCGAACCAGCGGCTGGATCCCCGCCTTCGCGGGGATGACGACTTGCGGGGTTGGGATGACGAGGCAACCGCGCGCGGCATACCCGCGGGATGCAGCCATCCAGCAAACCAGCCCTCCAGCAAAAAACCTCCGAGGCCCGAAAGCCCCGGAGGTTTCAATTTTTGGCTGATCCCGCGGGTGCTGAATCAGCCGATGTGCATTTGAAGCTCCTCGCGGCGGTGCTTCTGGCGGAGCTTGCGCAGCGCCTTTTCCTTGATCTGGCGCACGCGCTCGCGCGTCAGGCCAAAGCGCTGGCCGATTTCTTCGAGCGTCAGCGGGTGCTCGCGCCCGATGCCGAAGTAGAGGCGCGTGATCTCGGCCTCGCGCTCGTGCAGCATCGAAAGGGCGCGCTCGATGTCGATTTTGAGCGACTCGTCGAGCAGCACCTCGTCGGGCGCCGTCTCCTCGTCGTCGGGCAGCACGTCGAGCAGGCTGTTGTCGTCGTCGTCGTTGAAGGGCGCGTCCATCGAGAGGTGGCGGCCCGTGTGCTGCATGGCCTCGCGCACCTTTTCGACGTCAATCTCGAGCTCGGCGGCGAGTTCTTCGATGTTGGGCGCGCGCTCGTGCCGCTGGGCCAGCTTGGCGCCCACCTTGCGGATTTTCGAGATGGTGCCGATGCGGTTAAGCGGCAGGCGCACGACGCGGCTCTGCTCGGCAAGGGCCTGGAGGATGGCCTGGCGAATCCACCAGACGGCGTACGAGATAAACTTGAAGCCGCGCGTCTCGTCGAAGCGCTGGGCGGCCTTGATGAGGCCGTAGTTGCCCTCGTTGATGAGGTCGGCGAGGGTGAGGCCCTGCCCCTGGTACTTCTTGGCGACCGAGACGACGAACCGGAGGTTGGCCCGCGTGAGCTTGTGCAGCGCTTCCTGGTCGCCCTCCTTGATGCGTCGGGCCAGGTCCACTTCTTCGTTCGGCTTCAGAAGCGCGATCTGCCCGATCTCCTGAAGGTATTGGTCCAGCATCCGCTGCTGGCGAGGTACGTACATACGTCCTGTGCGTTTGGTAGTGAGGGAGGCGCGAGGCGTGCGCGGCGGAAACAGGGGGCCGTCTATGCGGGCCAGAACGGGGGGTTCCGACGAGAGGGCGCGCCCGGGGGCTGCAAGCCGTTGTTTTATAAGGATATCGTGTAGATCCTGGCGTCGGGGCTGTGGGCCATAATCCCCGCTGCAATCTCTGGTTCCTCTGAAAGCTGGGGAACTTTGGACTGCGCGCCCACGCGCCCGCGCGCCGTTTCGAGCCAGCGCCCGAAGGCCCCGGGCGCCACGGTGGCCAGCCGGGGCGGCGCGAGGGCGTCGCCCTCACGGCGGATCCGGTAGTGGCGGTTGTGGGCCGTCAGGTACCTGTCCACATGGTGGATAAAGTGTTCAGAACTGGCGGGCGGATGGTGGAACGCCACCACCCAGAGGTGCCGGGGCCGCCCCCCCTCGCCCCTCTGCGCCCCCACGTGGAAGTGGGCAAGGCGGGCGCCCGTGGCGCGGCAGGCGTGGTCGAGGGCGCGGGCGGCTTCGTCGGCGTACACGCGCTCGCCGTAGCGGTCGAGCACGCCCGCCGTGCGCCCGGCCACCACGATACGCGGCGGGCTGAGATGGGTAAAGCGCACCCAGTCGCCCACGCTGTACGCCCACAGCCCGGACATCGTGCTGACGTGGAGGGCGTAGCGCGGCCCGATTTCGACCTCGCCAGCGGTCAGGCGCGGCGGCTGCGCATCGTTCAGGTGACTCTCGGGGACGAATTCGTAGAAGACGCCGTTGCGCAGGTGGAGGCGCATCTCGCCGCTTTCGGGCGTTTCCTCGAAGGCGAAAAAGCCCTCGCTGGCGCCGTACGTCTCGACGAAATCCACCCCGGCGCCGATTTCCTCGCGCAGCAGCGCGGCGTAGGCGGCGCGGGCCACGCCGCCCGTCACCAGCAGCCGCAGGCGGGGCCAGACCTCGCGCATCGTGGCGGGCGTGCGCCCGTGCGTTTCGCGGTACACGTCGCGCACGCGCGCGAACAGGGCGGCGCTCCACGACGGCACCATCGCAATCATCCGCACGTCGGCAAGGGCGGCGCGGCGGGCGAGGGCGTCGAGGCGGGCTTCCCACGTGGAGGCCGCCCGTTCGCCGTCCGCAAAAAAAGCCATCCGGCGGCGCACGGGAAAAGGCGCGGCGGCGGCCACGAGTCCGCTGACCTCGCCCACGACGGCGCCGGGCTGCAACGGGTCCCTCTCGACGCGCCCGGGAATGGACAGGTGCCGGCCGCCCAGCACGTCCACCCGGCCGCCCTGCGCGAGGTAGTGCGCGCCCACGCCTATGCTGAAACGGGCGTCGCGGGCCAGGTGCGCGGCTGTGCGCGGCAGCACCACGCCCTCCGACGCCGTGCCGCTCGAAACGGCGAAGTGGCGCACCGTGCCGGGCCAGAGCACGTCGCCTTCGCCCTGCCGCACGCGCGCCAGCAGCGGCGCCAGCAGGCGCGAAGCGTGCAGCGGCACAGCCGCCTGGAACGCCGCCACCACGTCGGGCGCGCGGAGGATGTCGGCAAAATGGTGCTGCCGCCCGAAGTGGGTGTGTTGCGCCCGGGTCAGCAAATGGCGCAGCAGCCGCGCCTGCGTGCCCGCGCTATCGCCCGCGCCCGCCTGCACGCGGCGCCACTCGGGGTGGAGGCGGAAAAGCGTGTGGAGCATGGCGCGGCGCACGCCGGGCGCCGGGCGCGGTTTCCTGCCTGCCGGGCGCGCCTAAAAGTCCTTTTTCCTGAACGCGCGCCAGGCCAGCCCGAGGGGTGCCAGCCACCACGCCACCAGGGCCGCGAGCGACAGGCCCGTGCCCATCGTCGTGCCGAAAAAGCGCTCGAAGACGGCGCCCGTGTAGCCCAGCAGCGCCGCCACGTCGAGCGTGAGCAGGAGCAGCACGCGCGCCAGCGTCACGGGGTTGAGAAGGGCGAGCGCGATCATCGGGCCTTCGAGGGGATAGTCCGAAAACGCGTACACGACCAGCATCACCAGCCCGTCGTAGGCGACCGACAGAAACAGCCACAGCACCAGGGCGGCGCCCAGCCCGCGCGCCTTGTCCTCGAAGCGCGTGGCGACGACAAAGGCGAGGGCCAGAAAGCTGGCCGTGAGCAGCACCCCCGAAAACACCAGCCGCCCCACCGACGCCAGCGTAGCGGCGGGCACGGCGTGCCACAGGAACGGCAGCGTCACGCCGGCGGCAAAGGCGGTGGCGAGGGGCACGAACAGGCCGCCGTAGAGCCCGGCAAACAGGTGACCTCGCCGCACGGGCTGCGCCAGCACGAGCTCGATAAAGTCGCGGGCGTTGTAGAGGTAGAGCGTGCCGAAAAGCAGGCTCACGAGCGGCAACAGCAGCAAGAGGGCGTTGAGCAGGCTCAGGATGGCCTGCCCGCCGCCGCCGCCAAACCGCAAAAGCGCGTCGGTGAGGACGAAGAAAAACACGCCGTAAGCGATAACCCAGCGGCTGCGCAGCACGTCGCGCAGCTCGTAGCCCAGCACGCGGAAGGCGGGGGAAAAAGAAGGGGTGCTCATCGCGGGGGGGCCGTCATCAGGTGGGCAAAAGCGCGTTCCAGGTCGGCGGTGCCCGTCTCGGCTTTGAGGTCGGCGGCGGGGCCGTAAAAGCGGATGCGCCCCTCCAGCAGAAACGCCACGTCGTCGGCGAGGGCTTCGAGTTCGCTGACGATGTGGGACGTGAGCGCGACCGTCGCGCCGCGCGCCTGCGCCTGGCGCACGTAGTCTTTAAAGGCGCCGCTGGAGACGGGGTCGAGGCCCGCCGTGGGCTCGTCGAGCACGAGCAGCTCGGGCCGGAAGAGAAACGCCACGGCGGCGTTGACCTTCTGGCGCGTGCCGCCCGAAAGCGTGCGCAGGGGCTTGTCGAGTTCGGCTTCGAGGCCGAGCAGGCCAATGAGGGTGTCGTCCGTGGGGCCGGGGTCGGGGCGCAGGTCGCGCAGCATGGCCAGCACCTCGCGGCCCGTCAGGTTCTCGGGAAAGCGGGGCGCCTGGGGCATGTAGCCCAGCCGCGCCCGGTAGTCCACGTCGCCGGGGCGCACGGGCACGCCATCGAAGACGACCTCGCCGGCGTCGGGGCGCACGAGGCCCAGCACGGTTTTGATGAGCGTCGTCTTGCCCGAGCCGTTCGGCCCCACGATGGCCGTCACGCGGCCCCGCCGCAGCTCCAGGTCGAGGCCGCGCAGCACCTCGTTGGATCCAAACCGTTTGCGGAGGCCGGCAACCCGCACGAACGGGTCGAGGCGAGGCGCGTCGAGCGGGGAAAGGAGGGACACGAAAGGCTGGGACGGGTTCACCGGAGCAGGGGGCGCATGGACGGGCGGGCATCCGAAAGGGTTTCGGGCGTCAGCACGGGCGCCACACGCTCGGCCAGGTCGAGCAGATCCACGAACGGGCTGCGCATGAGCAGCAGGGCCGGCTCGTGCCGCTCGACGATGAGCGAGAACAGGCGGACGGGGCGGAACGGCACGTCGCCCACGCCGTCGCGGTCGAGGTCGTAGCCCCGGTAGGCGTCCCAGTAGTTGCCCGTAAACGACGAGAAGCTCTGCCGGCTGTTGGTGCCCACGTCGAAAGAGTTGCCCGTGAAGTCGTTGCCCGTAAAGTGGTTGTCGTAGGCGTCGGCCATGATGCGGACGGCCCAGCCGTTGCGCGCGAACGCGTTGCCGCTGACGGCGACGCGGTTGGTGCCCTCGGCGTACAGCCCGACCGTGTTGCGGCGGAACACGTTGCTGTCAATGCGGCTGTCGGTGATGTCTTTGAGCAGCAGCCCGAAGGCCGCCGGCCCCCAGTTGTCCACGAACTGGTTGCGCGTCATCTCGACGTGCTTGGTGTACATCACGGCCACGCCGGCGCCGTTTGCGCGGAAGGTGTTGCCCGTGTAGCTGCACCGGTCGGAAAACATGAAATGGAGGCCGTAGCGCAGGTTGCGCGTGCTCACGTTGTGCGCGACGTGGCTGTCCTCGACAAACTCGAAATAGATGCCATCGCGGTGCCCCACGATGGTGTTGTTCGTTATCGTCACGAACCGGCTGTACCACAGGTGGATGCCATTTCCCGACTTCGACTGATCCTTCACGCTGCTGCGTAGCGTGTTACCTGTAATGGTGCAGCGCGACGAGCGGGCGAGGTAGATGCCGAAAAACGTATTCTCGAAGTGGTTGTCCTTGATCGTGCAATCTGATGCTTCTTCGACCAGAATCGCGGCGCGGTCTTCGACAAAGCTGTTGGCGATGTTGCGAAACGTAAAGCCCTCGACCGTCACGCCGTCGGCCTCGACGCGGACGAGTCCGTGCTGGCCCTGCCCGTCGAGAATGGCCCGCCCGTCGGCGACGAGGGCGAGGCGCTTGTCCACCACGAGCAGGGGTTCCTGGTACACGCCGGCGCGCACGAGCACGCGGTCGCCGTCGCGGGCGGCGGCGACGGCGGCGTGCAGCGTCGAGAACGCCTCGCCCGGCCCCACCACGAGCGTCTGCTGCGCCCGCGCCGGCAGGGCCAGCAGCCCGGCAGCGCACAGGGCCATCAGCACGCGGGCGCGCCTCACGGGTGCAGCGGGGCCGAGGCCGCCGCGCCATCGCCGTCCACGAGGGCCAGCACCTGGGGCCACGTCAGCACCTCGCCGCCATAGCTTTCAAACGCCGCCGCCCGGCTGGTGCCCGGCCCGAAGGCCGTCAGGTTCTGTCCCATGGGGCTGCGCAGTACGGGGCTGTGGAGGAAAAAGGCGCTGTCGGCGGGGATGAGGGTGCCGGGCGCGTCGAAAGGTACCACCCACCGTTCCATCTCGCCTGCCTGTTCGGCGTGCGCCTGCACGTACGCCGCCATGCACTCGACGGCGTCGAAGGGGTACGTCTTGCCCGTCGGGCTGACGAGTTCGGCGCCGTAGCGCTTGTCGCTGATGGTCATGCGGCAGTGCGTGCAGGCGTCGTGGCCGTAGCGGATGGGCTGCGGGCCCGAGCGGCAGCCCATCGCGGCGGCCAGCAGGAGCGCGAGCAAAAGGCGCGGCATGGCGTTGGGGCACATGGCGTTCAGGCTAGGGCCGCGCGGTGCCGGCGCCACTCGACGACGGCGGCCACGAGGCCGAGCACGAGCGCGGCGGCGGCAATCCAGCCGCCCACGTCGGGCCACGAGTAGGCCGTAAAGTTGAGCAGCTGCTTCGAGCCGATGACGGGCGGCTGGTACGCCATGCCCGGCACCTTGATGGCCGCGTGCGGGTTGAGGTTGTGGCCGTAGTCGTAGCCCCAGCGCCAGAAATCTATCAGCCCCACGACGACGGTGAGGGCGAAAAGACCTACCCACGCGTACAGCAGCGCGCGCCGCTTCAGCGCGGCCCCGGCCAGCCCCAGCACGATGAGAAAGCCGAACACCCACGGCATGATTTTCAGCTCGGGGATGGCGTCGGGCACGATGGCCTGCATCCCGATGTAGTGGTTGAGGCCGTTGATGTTTTTGAGGTCGTGCGGGCGGACGCCCTCGATCGTCGTCATCTTGATCTTCATGCCGATGCCTTCGGGGTACTGCGGCGCCTCGAGCGAGACGCGCCACAGCGGCAGCACGTAGAGCAAAATCAGGGACAGGGAGGCGACAGCCAGCAGGATTCGGGCAGCGCGTGTCATGTCAGTACCATCTATGTAAAACGCGGAGGAGAGCGCAAAAGACGCCAAAGGGGGCAGGCGGGCGCAGAACGCGACACCCCCGCCCGGCGCTGGCAAGGCCGGGCCGGACGGGGGTGACTGCTGCCTGCGGGTTTAGTTGCCGCTGGGCACGCCGCGTTCTTCGCTGTTGCTGGTGGCGGGCACGCCCCCGCCCAGCGTGGGCGGCGCGGGCTCCGTCGCCTGCCGGCCCGTGCTGAAGGCGAGAGGCACGTTCGAGCCCGCCGCCGACACGCGGACGTAGCCCTGCATCTCCTGGTGGAGCGCCGAGCAGAAGTCGGTGCAGTAGAACGGGAAGATGCCTTCCTTCTTGGGCGTCCACGTGATCGAGCGCGTCTCGCCCGGCATCACGAGCAGTTCGGCCATGTTGGCGCCCATCACGGCAAAGCCGTGCGGCACGTCCCAGTCCTGCTCCAGGTTGGTCAGGTGGAAGTGCACCTCGTCGCCCACCCGGATGCCCTCGATGTTGTCGGGCGTGAAGTGGCTGCGGATCATCGTCATGTACACGTGCACCTGGTTGCCCTGGCGCTCGACGCGCGCGGCGCCCTCATTCGGGGCGGCGTACGGGTTCTGGTTGGCGCCAATCTCGTAGATCCTCACCTGGTCGTTTACCAACAGGTCAGCCGGGATGGCCTGCGCGTAGTGCGGCTCGCCGATGGTCGGGAAGTCGAGCAAGAGGCGCATTTTCTCGCCCGTGATGTCGATGAGCTGGGCCGCGTGCGCCAGCTCGGGGCCCGTCGGCAGGTAGCGGTCTTTCGTGATCTTGTTGAGCGCCACGACGTACTTGCCCCACGGCTTGCGGCTGTCGCCCCCGGGAATCATGAGGTGGCCGACGCTGTAATAGACCGGGATGCGATCCACGACCTCGGTTTTCTCGATGTCCCACTTGACGATTTCGGACGAGATAAAGGCCGTCGTGTAGGCAAAGCCCTTGCCGTCGAACTCGGTGTGGAGCGGCCCCAGGCCCGGGTTCTCGACTTCGCCGTGCAGAATGGCGTCGTACTGGAGCACGGGGATGCCGTCAATGGTCGTCTCGAACTGCTTGTTCTCGATGGCCGTGAGCATCTTGCTGAACGAGTGGACGGGGATGACCGTGGCCAGCTTGCCACCGGCGGCGATGTACTCGCCCGTCGGGTCCACGTCCACGCCATGCGGGCTCTTGGGCGTGGGCAGGTAGTACACCATGCCGTCGCAGTCGGCGGGCATGATCATGCGCGTGCCGTTTTTGACTTCGGAGACGGCGATGTGGCGCTCGTCCATGTAGTTGTGGTAGTACTCGCCCGGCACGTCGCGCCCGGCGCCCTGCGCCACGCACTCCTCGGCACGCTTCCAGTTGACGGCGGCGATAAAGTCCTTGTCGTTGCGCGAGGCGTTGACTTCGAGCAGCGTGGTGGCTTTTTCAGAGTTGTACGAGGTGAAAAAGGCCCACCCATCGGACGGCCCCTTGCCGGCGTGCGCGAGGTCGTAGTCGAAGCCGGGCACGAGAATCTGGAACGCGATGTCCATCTTCTTGGCCTCGCTGGCGCGGATAAACGTGAGCGTGCCGCTGAGCTGGCCCGAAAGCTGGTCGAGGGCCACGTCCTTGTTGGGGATAGGCACGGCAAAGCGCGTGGCGGCCACGACGTACTTGTTGTCGGGCGTCACAAAGGGCGAGGCGTGGTTGCCTGCCGAGTTGGGAATCTCGATGATCTCGTCGGTGATGAACTCGTCGAGGTCAATGCGGGCCACGCGCGGCGTGTTGTTGCCGTTGATGTAGATCCAGCGGCCATCGGGCACGCCGTCGGTCATCGAAAGCTCGGGGTGGTGGGCGTCGTCCCACGGGATGTAGCCGTGCGAGGTCATCAGCATGGCCTTTGTCTCGTCCGAGTAGCCGTAGGCTTTTTCGGCGTCCTGCGAAAAGACGGGGATGACGCGGAACAGGCGGCCCGAGGGCAGGCCGTACACGGACATCTGGCCGCTGTAGCCGCCGGACATGAACGAGTAGAACTCGTCGTACTGGCCGGGGGCCACGTACACGGCCTGCGCGGCGTCGGCATCGACGCCCGCAGCGGTGCCCGTGGTGCGGCACGAGAAGGCCACGGTGGCCAGCACGGCGGCGGCACCGAGGCCGAGGAGGAGGGAGCGGTTGGGTTTCATAAGGATAGCCTCTGGAAAGGGTGAAGCCTGTTGGGTGTTACGGGGCAGTCTCGGCGACCTGGCGCAGGTACTCGAGCACGGCGCGGGCCTCGTCCTGGGTCAGGTTCTGGTTGGTCATGGGCACGCCGTACTCGGCCAGCAGCGCCTTGGCGTCGGCGTTGGCCTGGAGCATCTTCTCGGGCGCCAGAATCATGTTCATGATGTACTCGGGGGCGCGGCGCTTGGCCACGTCGCCCAGCGCGGGGCCGATGTAGCGCTCGCCGGTTTTGTGGCACGTGGTGCAGCGGACTTCGAAAATCTTCTGGCCCGTCGCCGCCAGCGTCGCGTCAATGGGGCCAACGTCCACGTGGTCAACGGGCAGGGCAACGGTGCTTTCCGTGCCGCCTGTGGCAGCAGTGCCACCCGTTTCAGGGGACTTGTCCCCACCGCCACAGGCGGCATAGGTAAAGGCCATCGTCAGGAGCAGCAGGGCGGACAGGAGTGCGCGCATAGGGATCGGGGTGGGTTGAGATGGAATGGGATGATGTTGTCCTCTTTGACCCCATGATACAAAAACGGTTTATTTAGGACATGTGAATCCTATTTTAGGATTTGGTCATTTCTGCCCTTCCACGGCCTTTCCGGGCCACTTTTGGCGGGAACTCCCTATTATTGGGACAATTAAGTCTCATTATTCCCCTGCCCCGATGTTCCTTTCCAAAGCGTGTGAGTACGGGCTGCGGGCAAGCCTCTACCTTGCTGCCGCGCCGCCGGGCCAGAACGTGTCCATCCGCACAGTGAGTGAGGTGCTGGGTATGCCGTACCCGTTTCTGGCAAAGGTGGTGCAGACGCTGGCGCAGCAGGGGCTCGTGGCGTCGTCGCGGGGGGCGGGCGGCGGCATCGCCCTGGCGCGCCCGGCGGCGCAGATCTCGCTGCGCGACATCGTGCAGGCCATTGACGGGGGCGACGTGTTCACCCAGTGCGTGCTGGGGCTGCCGGGCTGCGGCGAAAGGCAGCCGTGCCCGCTCCACGACAAGTGGGCGCCCACGCGCGCCCGCATCACCGCCATGTTCGACGACGTGAGCCTGGCCGACCTGGGCGCCCGCATCCAGAACCAGGAGTTTCGACTCTCCACCCTTTTCCCTCAACCCGAACGCTATGCCTGACCTGCTTTCCCTCGAAGCCGTCGCCCCTTTCACCACCGAGGCCATCGTGAGCCGCGTGCTTTTGAAAGGCGCCGGCGGCTCGGCCACGCTGTTTTCCTTTGCCGAAGGCGAAGGGCTGAGCGAGCACACGTCCACCGCCCACGCCCTTGCCGTCGTGCTGGCGGGCGAGATGGAGTTTACCGTGGACGGCACCGCGTGCAGCGCGGGGGCAGGCGAGGCCGTCAAGCTGCCCGCGAACGTGCCGCACGCCCTCCACGCCACCAGCGCCTGCCGGATGCTGCTTTTCCTGCTCAAATAGTCATGCCCCCCTCTCCCCTTTCCGACATCGAAACCGACGCCGACCTGGCGGCCATCGTGGATGCGTTTTACGGCGACATCGGCGGGGACGCGCTGCTGGGGCCGTATTTCGCCGCCACGGACATGCGGGCGCACCTGCCCAAAATGGTGACCTTCTGGTCGTCGGTCGTCTTCAGCACGGGTGCCTACCGGGGCCGCCCCTTCGACGCGCACCTAGGCCTCGAAGGCTTGTCGGCGGCGCACTTCGCCCGCTGGGTGGAACGGTTTCACGCCACCATCGAGGCGCGTTTCAGCGGCCCCAATGCGGACAAGATGAAGGCGCGCGCCGAGCAGATCGCGGGCGTCTTTCAGGTCAAGCTGGGGCTGTGGGAAGTGCTGAGCCCCCAGGCGTGACCGCCGCCCTCAGCGAAACCGCCGGTCGGTGGCTTCCTCCACCTCGGCGCGCGTGACGAGGCGCCACGAGGGCGTGGTGAGGCTGCCGCTTTTGCCGCGCCGGAACGTGGCCTGAAGCAGGATTTCCTTGCTGCCCTGGGCCTTCTCGAACGAGAACGCGCCCCAGTGGAACACCCACGTCGCCTGCGCCGGGTCTATGCCAAAGGTGCGGCCCACCTGCTCGACGAGGTAGCGGGCGTCTTCCAGCGTCGAGTCGCCCGTGTTGCCCGCTACCTCGCGCAAAACGACGGTAAAGGGCCGGTCTTCATCGGCGCTGGGATAGACGGCCAGCCGGCATTGCGACTGGCGCCCGTAGCCCTGCCAGGCAAAAAGCGTGTCTGCTACGGTCTGCGCGTGGGCAGCAAATGGTAGCAGCAAGAGAGCAGACAGGCAGAGAAGGCGCATCGTCGCAGCGGGCAATCCCTCTGCCAGACCCCGCCCCGGGCGCGGGCATAACCCGCGTGCGCCCACAAAAAAATCCGCCCGGGGCACGCGGCTCCGGGCGGATGCTTTTTTGCCCTGCGGCAGCGCCGGCGCTACCGCACCAGCGTGACCTCGCGCACCTCGATAAAGCCGCCGGCGTTCATGCGGATAAAGTAGAGGCCGCTCGAGAGCCCGCCATCGGGCTGCCATTCCACGTCGTAGTAGCCGGGGGCGCGGCTGTCGTCCACCAGCAGGGCCACGCGGCGGCCCAGCGCGTCGAACACTTCCAGGCGCACGCGGGCCGGCTCGGGAAGCGCAAAGCGCAGGCGCGTCTGCTGCCCGAAGGGGTTGGGCGCATTGGCGCCGAGGGCGAAGTCGAGCGGTACGTCGGTGCCCACCACGGCCACGCCCGTCGCGTCCACGCGCGTCGAGGCTTCGGCCACGGCCTCCTTGTCCTCCAGGTTGCCCGCGCCGTCGCGGGCGATGGTGTAGAAGCTGTAGAGGCTGTCCTGCGCGCCCGTGAACGTGGCCGACAGCGCGCGCGTCGTCGTCCAGAGCTGGAACGGGCCGTCATTCGTCGAGACGTACACCGAGTAGGCCGACACGCCCGAGGTCGCGTCCTGGCCCGTCCACGAGACGGTAAAGCTCGTGTCGGTCTGCACGGGGTCGAGGCGGGCCGTCTGGCTCTGCGGGTCCACGAAGTCGAGCGTGTTGCACCACAGGGGCGTGTCGATGGGCTCGTTCACGTCGAAGACGATGCGGGCGCCGTTGCAGAGCTGCGTGCCCGAGGCCAGCCCGGCCTTTGGCTTGATGGTGAAAAAGAGGCTGCCCTCGCCCTCGGGTTTTTGCCTGTTGGGCGGCAGAAAGCCTGCCGTCGCGTCGGCGGGGAACTGGCCCGTGTTGGGGTCAATGGCCATCAGCTGCCACGAGGCGACGCCCGTTTCCACGTTGAGGCCGGCAATGACGCGCACCACGAAGCGGCTCTCGCCCGGCAGCGCAACCGTCGTCGTCCAGTTTTTCAGCCCTGAGGGCGGCGTGACCGACGTGTCGGCAAAGGCAATGGTGCTGAGGGCAAACGTCGAGAGGTCGTACACGCTTTTGTCGAGCGGGTCGGTGACGGTGATGAGGACGGCGGGCGCCGTGGCCGCCGAGTCGTTCTCGAAGCGGATCTGGTAGCCTGCCGCGTCAATGCCGGCGGTGTAGCGCGCGAGCCCCTCGCCCTTCGGCCCCAGCTTGTCGTTGGGGTCGCTGGCGCGCACCTCGTCCACGTCGTCGCCGTCGCCGGGCGGATCGTCGAACAGCGGGCTGCAATCCTTGTAGGTGCTGTAAAGCCCCAGCCCGACGCCAAAGGCGAGGCCCCACGGATTTGCCTTGAGGGCATCCTTAGCGCACGCGATGGCCGTGCCGATGAGGGGCACGAGAATGCTGCCGCCTGCCATGACGGCGCGCTTGCCGTTGCCTGATTGGGCGGCCAGCCCGGCCTTTGCCACGTTGCCAAAGGCCGCCACGCCCAGCTTGCTCACGTTCTGGAGGCAGTTGGCCGCCGGGATGGCGGACGTGAGCAGCCCCGCGAGCGACGTGAGGCAGTCGGAAAGCTGGTTGGGATCAACGGCGGCCTGCGCGGCCACGCCGATCTGCTGCATGGAAAGGCCCGACCAGGCGTTTTCGAGTCCGCCTTTGCGCGCGCGCACGGCCCCCACGCGGCGCAGCACGGGCGCCGGGTCGCGCACGAAGGGCTGCGACGTGGGCGTCGTCCACACCTTGATGTTGTAGGATCGCGCCATGAACGGCAGCGAAACCGTCTCGCCCGCCTGCACGATGGGCACGACGACCATCATCACCAGGCGGTCGTCCACTTCCTCGACAAGCGGCACGCCGTCCCAGCCGGGAAAGTTGGGCGGCAGGCTGTCGAGTTCCGTCGGGTCGAGGTACATCACGTCGAAGTCGGGCGCGATGTACGGGTTGCCGGATTTGCGCACGGACAGGAAGACGGGCACGGCCACGGCGTCCACGTTCCCCCGGTTGGTGACGAGGGCGACGTAGCGCTGCGGCGGCAGAAACGACCGGAACGTGCTCGGCCCGACCAGCTGGACGGAGATTTCGGGGGGCACCGCGGCCCCGACCGTGATGGCGCCCGCCCGCGTGATGGAGCGTCCGCCACTCGTCACCGTCAGGTCGAGCACGGCGCCTGCCGCTACGCCCGTCAGGTCGAACAGCGCGCGCAGCACGGTGCCGCCGTCGTTGACGGCCACGAACGTGGCGTCGTAGCTGCCGCCGCCACCGGCGAGCCGGGCCGTGGCCGTGGGGCTGATCATCTGGCCCGAGATCGTCATCACGAGCGTGCCGTTGTTGCCCGCCCGGTCGGGCGTGGCGCCCGAGAGGGCAAACGTCGTCGGCGCCGGCCCGTCGGCGATGGTGACGGTAAAGGTGTTCTGCCCGGCTACGGTGTAGGCCGTCGAGGCGTCGAGCGTGACGACGACGGTTTCGCCGCCATCGGCCACGCCGTCGGGCAGCGGCAGAATGGTCAGCACGCCCTCGCGGCGCCCGGCGGGGATGGTGAGCGACAGGCCGGGCGTCGAGGTGACGTAGTCGTTGAAGCGCCCGGCGGTGCCGCCGAGGGTAAAGGCAACCGTCGTGGGCGTGGCCTGGGGCGCGCTGAGCTGGATGACGATGCTGCCCGGCACGGGCCCGTCCTCGGACGCCGCGCCGCCCTCGCCCACGACGCGCACGGCCAGGTTGCCCGCGCCCGCGCCGATGGCGAACGGCGTCTCGACGCGCCCGCCGCGCGGATCTTCGAGCACGAGGCGGTAAAGCCCCGCGACGAACGGGTCCCTCAGGTCGAACTGCACGCGGGCCGTCGCGGGCGTCATGGCCTGGACGCGCCCGGGCACGGTGGCAAAGGCGTCGGGGTCGGAGCAATCGTCGCACGCCAGAAACACGCGCGCGTCGGGCGCGAAGCCCGTGCCCGTGAGCAAAACCGTCACGACCGTTCCGTTGACCGTGCTGGCGGGCGTGGCTTCGAGCGCGCCGCTGGCGGTGAGGATGCCGCGCCGCGCCGTGAGCGTGACGGCCGTATCGCCGATGGCGGGGTACAGGGCAATGCCCGCGCCGGCATCAACCATCCCCTCTGTGGCGGTAAAGCCGCCCTCGATGCTGGAAGCGGTGAGGACGTGGAAGGCGGCGCCCTCGGCGGGCTTGTAGCCGCCCGTCAGGCGCACGCGCAGCACGCCGTCGAGCCGGGCCGCGCCCGTGGCGTGCAGCCGGTCGTAGCCCGTGCCCGCTGCCGCGCCGCCGATTTCGACGTCGAGCGCCGCGCTTGTCGAATCCATCCCAAACGCGCCCGTCCACGTGAGCAGGCCGGGCGACAGGCCCGGCGCGACGGCGCCGTCGTTGCGGACGAGCCGGCTGAACTGGAGCACGCCCTCGCCGCCGATGGTGCCGCGCGACGTGTTGGTGAAAGAGGCCGAAACCGTGGCGCTGCCCGTCCCGGTTTTCTCGAACAGCCCCCGGTTGGTGAACAGGTTGGCCGCGTAGTTCGAGATCGTCGCGCCGTCGGCGACCTGGAACGTGCCCGTCGTGTCGTTGACGAGGTAGCCGCCGTTGTAGAGCTGGAGCGGCCCGCCCATCTCGACCC
>CBDUCD010000034.1:0-14812 GCA_965365535.1 uncultured Rhodothermales bacterium
TAGGAATGGCGCCGGTGCTTTTTCCAACTCCTCCCTTGAGGAGCCCTTCCGCATGGTGGGACAAGCGTTCAAGGGGTCGGTTAATTCAACCGCCTGACCACTTTGACCAACATCCAATGACCAGTGACAAATGACCAGTGACAAATAGCCAACCTCAAAAAAACATCCCGAAAGCGTGCGGATAGTGGCGGACTTCGGGAGGGTCTTTTTCCCATGCAATGGCCACGACGTCGAAGCGGGCGGGGGCGCCGTCGAGTTTGCGCTCGTAGAGGTAGGCTTCGGCGGCTTTCATGATCTGCCGCTTTTTGGCGTCCGTCACGGCTTCCTCGGGCGTGCCGAAGCCCGCGCCGCGCCGCGTCTTGACCTCGACGAACACGATCTCGCCGCCCTCGCCCGCCGGCCACGGCGCAAAGCACACCAGGTCCACCTCGGCGCGCTCGAAGCGGTACTGCTTTTCGAGAACCGTATAGCCCAGCCCTTCGAGAAACGCGGCGGCGAGGGCCTCGCCCTTTTGCCCGAGTGCGTGCGGCGTCATGGGCGCGGAGGCTGCGGGGCGCCGTTGACGGCCTGGAGCAGCAGCCCGATGGCGCCCGCGTTGCCGCTTTTGACGAGGGGCAGAAGGGCGCGCACGACGGCCTCGAGCGTCCGCATGAGGTCGGCAAACTGGGTGAGGCGCGCGTCGAAGCGGGCCTCGGCATCGTCGAGGGGGGCGCCGGCGCGCAGGTGCACCTGGCACGCCTCGATCTGGCGCAGCACGGGCTGCACCTCGCGCCGCTCGCGCTCCTGGATGACGCGCGCCGTGATTTCCCACACGTCCTTTTCGGCCAGGTAGTAGTCCTTGCGCGAGCCGGGCAGGTGCAGCTTGCTGACCAGGTTCCAGTCCACGAGCGAGCGCAGGTTCATGTTGGCGTTGCCCCGGCTCACGTGCAGCCGCTCCATGATCACGTCGGTGTCGAGGGGTTCGTCCGAGCACAACAGGAGGGCGTGGATCTGCGCCATCGTCCGGTTGATGCCCCAGTTGGAGGCCATCTCGCCCCAGAACACGACGAACCGCCGGATGGCCTCGCGGTGGTGCGGGCGCATCGCGTGCCAGGCGGAATCGGGGTCGGGAATCATGGAGGTGCTTTCACTGGAATCCGAAAGTTAGGGAAACTGGTTCTCGTGCGAAGTTCTGCGCGCCCCGCGCCGGGCACTTTGCGGCCTTATTACCTTGCGTCCCCGCTGCCCACTGCCATGCCCCTCGTCACCCTCACCACCGATTTCGGCCTGCGCGACCCGTACGTGGCGGCCATGAAAGGGGTGATGCTGGGCCTGCAACCGGGCCTCGGGTTCGTGGACGTGACGCACGAGGTGCCGCCGCAGGACGTGATGCACGCCGCCTTCGTGATGCGGGAGGCGTACCCCTTTTTCCCGCCGGGCACCGTCCACCTCGCCGTCGTGGATCCGGGCGTGGGCACGGATCGCCACCCCATCGCCGTGCGGGCGGGCGACCAGTTTTTCGTCGGGCCGGACAACGGCCTCTTTGCCCTCGTGCTCGACGAGGCCCTCATTGACGAGCGCGTCGTGCTCGACCGGCGCGAGTACTGGCGGGTGCCCGAGCCGGCGCCGACGTTCCACGGGCGCGACATCTTTGCGCCTGTCGCGGCCTACCTCGCGGCGGGCGTGCCCCTCCAGGCGCTGGGCTCGCCCCTCGAAGCCCTCCGCCCCCTGCGCTGGCCCTTGCCGCTCGTGGACGGCGAGGGCGTGCGCGGCTTCGTCATCCACATAGACCGCTACGGCAACTGCATCTCCAACATCCGCCCGCAGCACGTCGAGGCGCACCGCGACGGGCGCGGCGTGCGCTGCTACGTGGGCAGCACCTCCATTGACGCCGTGCAGACGACGTACGCCGACGTGCCGGCGGGCGACCCGCTCCTGCTCTACGGCAGCGCCGGCCTGCTCGAAGTGGCCGTCCACGGCGGCAACGCCGCCGAGCTGCTCGACGTGCGGCGCGGCGCGCCCGTCACCCTCATCTACAGCCTCCGCGCCCGATGACCCCGCCCCCCGCCGAGGCGCTGCTCAAGCACCTGCCGCGCCTCTACGCCTTTGCCCAGCTCGTCACGCCCGACCCGGCGGCGGCGGCGCGGCTGGTGCGGGCCACGTACGCGCGGGCCTTCGAGGAGATGGCGCCCGAAAACGCCGGCGAGGCGCTGCCCGAGGCGACGGGGCAGCGCCTGTACCGCCTGCTGCTCGACGTGCGGCGCGAGGAGCGCGGCGAGGCGCCCCCCATTGCCCCGGCGCCCGCCCACTTCCACGACGCCCCCGACGACCTCGCCACGAGCCGCGAGCGCCACGCCCACCGCCTGGTAGATTTCCACCTGCCGCCCGCCCTCGTCTCGCTCGACACCGCCGACCGGCTGGTGCTCTACCTGTGCAACGTCGAGGGGCTTTCGTGCGAGGAGGCCGCGCCCGTGCTGGGCGTAACGCCGCCCGAGGGCTGCGCCCACTACGACCGCGCCCGCGCCGCCCTCCGCAGCCGCATCCTCGCCGCCGTGAGCGTCCACGAGCGGCCCATGCTGGAGGAAATCCTGACGGACGAAAAGCTGCGCGCGGGCATCGGCGAGGCGCTCCAGGACGAGCTGGCGCCCGTGCCGCCCACGCTCCGCCCCCAGATCACGCCGCCCGCCCCCGAGCCGCCGCCTGCCCCCGCCGCGCCCGACCCGTTTGGCCGCTGGATCAAGACGGGCTACCTGTTGCTGCTGCTGTTTGCCCTCGGCATCGCGGCGTACCTGCTTTTCCGGCAGCCGCCCGCGCCGCCCGAAACCAACCTCATCGTGCTGGCGGCGCGCAGCGCGCCCCAGGCCACGTTTCCCCTCGAAACCTCGGACGCCGCCGTGGCCGAGACGTTTGTCGAGGAGCACGCGGGGTGGCGCCTGTCGCTGCCCGCCATCGGGGGGTACACGCTGGCCGGCGTGGGCATTGACGAGCTGGCGCCCGGCGTGTCGGTGCCGGCCTTCCGGTACGCCGGCGCCGACTCGTCGCGCCTCGTGCTCTACGCCGTCACGTACAGCCTGCTCGACCAGGCGGCGGGCGCCGTCAGCCTCGAAAACGACGTGCTGCTGGAGCTGGAGGACGACGCCCACTTCGAGCTCCACGACATCGAAGGCACGCAGGTGCTGTTGTGGCGCAACCGCGACGACCTCTTTCTCGCCGTCACGCCCACGCCCGACGGCTCGCTCGCCCGCCGCATCCAGCCCTGACGCCGCGCGCCGTCAGGCCAGCCGGATCTGGATGCGGAACGTCGTGCCGCTGTCCGGCCCCGTCCGCGACGCGGCCAGGCGCAGCCGCCCGCCGTGGTAGTCCTCGACAATGCGGCGCGACAGGCTCAGGCCCAGCCCCCAGCCGCGCTTTTTGCTGCTGTAGCCGGGCCGGAACACGTTGCGGTAGTGGCGCCGCTCGATGCCGCGCCCGTTGTCGGTCACGTCAATCACGGCCCAGCCCTCCTCGGCCCGCCCGACCACTTCGATGCGGCCCGCGGGCTGGTCCATCGCGTCGAGGGCGTTTTTGAGCAGGTTCTCGACCACCCAGTCCAGCAGTTCGGCGTTGACGCGGGCGCGCAGCGACGGGGGGATGGACACGACGAGTTCGACGCGCTTGCCCAGCCGGGGCAGCCGCCGCCGGATGTACTCGGCGGTGTTCTCGACAAGGGGCGCGAGCGGCTGCACGTCCAGCTTGGGGACGGAGCCGATGTCGGAAAAGCGCGCCGCCACGCGCCGCAGCCGCGCAATGTCGCCGTCAATCTCGCGGACGGCTTCCTCCTGCAACGGCGTCAGGCCCGTCTCGCGCAGCAGCTCGTTCCATCCCATCAAACTCGACAGGGGCGTGCCCAGCTGGTGCGCGGCTTCTTTCGCCATGCCCGCCCACAGCCCTTTCTGCTCGCTGCGGCGCACGTACGAAAAGCTGACGTAGCCCAGCAGCACGAACAGCGACACGAAGCCCAGCTGCACAAACGGAAACAGCCTCAGTTCGCGCACCAGGTTGGACTCGCCGTAGTGGAGCTGCTGCCGCAGCTGCACGCCCGGCTGGTCGGGAAAGTCGATTTCAATGGGGATGGGCGCGTGGATGTCGTCCATGCCCTGCCGCAGCGCGCCCAGTTGCAGCGCCGCCCGGCTGCTGTCGGAGAGCAGTTGCCCCTGGAGCGTCGAGTCCACGGGCACGTTGCGCCACGCCACGGGCACGCCGTCGCGGTCGGTGATGATGGCGGGGATGCCGAACAGGTTGGGCCGGACGATGTGCTCGGTGATAAAGCCCACCTCGGGCGCCGGCGGCATGGACTGCGCCCACCGCACGGATTCGAGAAACGCCGCCCGCTGCGCCGCGTCGAGGGTGCCGCCGTCGAGATAGCGCTCGAGCGCCTGGAGCGTCTCGGCGTGCGGGTTGAACGACTGCGACTGGGCGCGCGGCAGCGCCTCGAGCGCCCGCGCCCACAGTTCGATGAGAAACGCCTCGCGCGTGCGCAGCCTTTCCACGACGCGGTTGGTGTAAAACACCGACGCCCCGACGATGCCGAGGGCAAACACGACGAGCCCGAGCTTGAGGTTGAGCGACCAGCGGTACGCGCGCATGGGACAGAGGGAGATAGCGAAATCCGGCAACACCGCCGCCTGCCGGTACGCGCCCTGCAAAGCAGGCGCGGCACCCCGGCCCGAGAGGCTTTGCGCGTTGCAACGCCCGGTAGGGACGTGCCGCGGCACGTCCCTACGTCCCCTCTCCGCGCCTCGCGGGCGGCAACCGCCAAGCTACAACGCCCCGCCCCGATAAACTGAGAAGGGCCAGCCGTCGTACCCGACAGCCGGCCCTTCTCGCTCCCTCACCCTCACCGGGTGCTTTTACGCGAGGCTTTCCGTTACGCTGCGGTCCCAGGCAGCCTGCGTGTTCGTGACCGCCTGCGGCCCGACCGTCGCGTCAACGGTAAAGCCGTCGTGGTCGGTAGCCGTTTCGAGGGCGGTCGTGATGGGGACAAGTTTGCTGATCTCGACCAGCAGCGGCGTGACGTGCTTGAGGTGTTTGAGCGCCACGTCGGCAATGCGCGCCTCGCCAATGGCGAGCCCGAAGGTGTGCATGGCCGTGTAGCCCATCGCCGTCAGGCTCAGCGCCGTGTAGTCGTCGCGCAGCATCCGCGTCATCGTGTCGTCGCGCACCTGGTCGTACAGGCCGGCGGCAATGCCGGCGGCAGCCGTCAGGGCCTTTTTGAACACGTTCTCGCCGTCGCCGCCGTACTCCTCCGACAGCTTGGTCAGGTGCTCGGTGTGCTCGGTCAGCACGCGCTCGATTTCGATGAGGGCGGTGTTGACCTGGATGTGGTTGCGGACGGTGTCGTTTTCGCGCTGGCGCTGGACGGCTTCGAGGATGTGGCGCTCCACCGCCGTCATGTCGGCGAGGTGCTTGTTGATGAGGTCGAGTCGCGTACTCATGTGTATGGTCGGTTTATGGCGTCAGGAAATGCGGGAAAAGCCCTTCTGGCCTCTCGTGGCGGTGCTACTCGGCGGCGGCGGCGAATTGTCCCCCGAGATCGTAAGGAAGCGGTGACGTGTCCGGACGCCCCGTTTTCAGCCTTCCGGGCCGCTCGTGACCAGGGCGAGGGCGTCGGGGTGGACGTAGCGCCGGAGGGCGTCGTTGGCGGCGTCGGCGCGCACGGCGAGGATGTCGCGCGGAAACCTGTCGAGGTAGTCGGGGCCGAAGCCTTCTTCGGCAAAGCGCACCAGCGTCGCGGCCATGCCGTGCGTGGTCGAGAGGCCGACGAGAAAGCTGCCGGCGATGGTCTCGGCCACGCGCTCGGCCTCGTCGCCCGTCAGCCCGTCGCGGTGCCACGCCTCGATCACGCCCCGCGTGGCGTCCAGCCCCCGGGCAAGCTGGTGCGGGCTGAACGTCGCCGACACGTCCACGTGGCCGTCCTGGTGGCGCCCGATTTCGCCCAGTGCGGCGCGGATGCCATACGTGAGGCCGTCGCGGTCGCGCACGGTCTGCATCAGGCGCGACGAGAAGTTGCCGCCGAGGGCGAAAACGGCGACGCGCAGCGCGGCGTAGTCGGGGTCGTGGCGGCGCAGGGCGAGGCCGTGCCCCATCCGCACGTCCACGTTTGCCTTGTCGGCCACGGGCAGGTGTTCGCGCCCGGCGGCGTGGACGCGGGCGGGCGGCGCCTCGGCCTCCTCGCAGGCGGGGGCGTCGGGAAATGCGTCCAGCACGCCGGACAGGTCGAGGCCGCCCACGTCGCCGGCGAGGGCCAGCACGAGCGGGCGGTTCGCCAGATGGCGGGCGTGGAAATCGCGCAGCGCCTCGGGCGTGACGGCGGCGAGGGCGGCCTGCTGCGCATCCAGCGGCGGGGTAAAGGCCGGGTGGTCGGGGGGATAGAGGGCGCGCGTGAGGGCGGACTGGGCCAGAAAGCCGGTGTCCGTCGCGGCCTGTTCGAGGGCGGACGCCATCTCGCGGCGCACCTTTTCGACCTCGTCGGAGGGGAAAAGCGGCGTGGCGAGGGTTTCGGCGGCCAGGGCCAGCACGTCGGGCACGTCGGCGGCAAGGGCGCGGCCCGCAAAGCCGGCGCGGCGGTCGTCGCTGAAAAAGTGGAGCTGGGCGCCCCGCGCTTCGAGCCAGTCCGACAGGCCGAAGCGGTCGAGGCGTCGGCTGCCCCGGTCGAGGGCGCGCACGGCCACGCGCTGCGCCATCCGGCCCCCTTCGTCGAGCGGCGCCCCCGTCGGAAACGAGGCGCGGAAGGAGACGACGCCGGGCACGTCGAGGGGCATGGCCCAGATGCGGCCCGCGCCCGCTGCCGCCTGCCGCACGCGCGGCCCCATTTCGAGGGCAGAAGTTTCAGGCATCGGCGGGCGTGTTGAGGTGGATTCCGACCGTGCGGGCGTCGGGCACGAGGTAGGTCTGCGCCACGCGCTGCACGTCGGCGGCGGTGACGGCGGCGTGGCGGCTGAAGGCCGTGGCGAACAGCGTCCAGTCGCCCGCGGCGATGGCTTCATTCAGGCGGGCGGCGGCGGTAAAGGCGCCGTCGCGGGCGTACGCCTCGTCGGCGCGGGCCAGGGCGCGGGCGCGCGCCAGCTCGTCCTCGCCGATGCCGTCCTGCTGCACCTTTTCAACGGCGTCGTAGAGGGCGCGCTCGACCTCGCCGTGCCGGCGGCCCGGCGCGAGGCGGGCGAGAATGGTGTAGAGGCCGGGGTCGCGGTGGCGGCTTGCCATGCCGCTCACAAACGCCGTGAGCGTCGTGTCGGTGAGGGCGCGGTAGAGGCGGCTGCCCTTGCCCTGCGTCAGCACGGCATTCAGCACGTCGAGGGCGTCGGCGTCGGGGTGGAGGGCGTCGGGCGTGCGCCAGGCGACGGCGAGGTGGGCCGTGCCCTCGGCCTGCCGCAGGACGACGCGCCGCTCGCCGCGCTGCCGGGGCTCGCGGGTGTGGACGGCGGGGATGGGCGCGGGCGCGGGCGGGATGTCGCCAAACGCGGCGTCAACCATCGCGAGGGCCTCGTCGCTGTCGAACGTGCCGATGACGGAGGCCGTGGCGTTGTCGGGCCAGTAGTACGTGTCGTAGAAATGCCGCAGCGCCTGGGGCGTCACGGCCTCCACGTCCGAGCGCCAGCCAATGGTGGGGTGGCCGTAGGGATGGGCAGGAAACGCGACGGCCCACACCTGGTGGTAGAGGTTGCGCAGCACGTCGTTTTCGCCCCGGTCGAGTTCGTTGAGGATGACGGTTTTCTCGCTTTCGACGGCGTCGGGGGCGACGAGGGCGCCGCGCATCCGGTCGGCTTCGACTTCGATGGCGCGGCCCAGGTGCGCCGTCGGCAGCAGGGCGTAGTAGTTGGTGCGGTCGCGCCACGTGGTCGCGTTCACCTGGGCGCCGTAGCGCTGGAGCACCTGAAACACGGACGTGCCGGCGGCGGCGTTGAAGCGCGCCGAGCCTTTGAACATCAGGTGTTCGAGAAAGTGGGTGGCGCCCGTGAGGCCCGTCGGCTCGTTGCGGCTGCCCACGTGGTACGTCACCATGAAGGTGGCCACGGGCGCGGCGGCGAGGGGGTAGAGCAGCACCTGGAGGCCGTTGCGGACGTGCCGGTAGGCGGTGATGCCGCCGGCGGCGTTTTCCAGGCGGAAGGCGGAAGGCATGGCGGGCGGGGCTGGGGGCCGCCTCGCACGGGCCAGCGGAAAGCCGGTTCCTGCCGCCCCTTACGCCGGCACGCGCGGCAGCGTGAGCGTAAACGTCGTGCCCCGGCCCTGCTGGCTCGCCACCTCCAGCCGCCCGCCCATCAGAAACACCAGCCGGTGCGCGATGGACAGCCCGATGCCCGTGCCCTCGTGCTGCCGCGTCAGCCCCGCCGACTCCTGCCGGAACTCGCTGAACAGGTGGGGCAGGTACGCCGCCGAGATGCCGCAGCCCGTGTCCTCGACGCGCACGGCGACCTCGTCGGGCCGGGCGTCCACGCGCACGGCTACGCGGCCCTTTTCGGTGAACTTGAGGGCGTTCGAGACGAGGTGGTGCAGCACGCGGTGGAGGGCGCGGGCGTCGGCGCGCACGATGGGCGCGGGCGCGGGCACGCGGCTCGTGAGGGCCAGGCCCCGCGCGTGGGCGGCCTCGCGGTGCGGGTCGAGGGCGGCGCGGACGGCCTCGCCCACGTCCACCGCCGCCGTTTCCACGCTGACCTCGCCGGCTTTGAGCTGGGCCAGCTCGAGCAGGGACGTGAGCATCTCGCCCAGCCGCCGCCCGCTGTCGCCGATAATCTGGGCGTACTCGCGCGCCTCGCCCGCCAGGTCGAGTTGCAGCAGGTCGCTGAAGCCGAGGATGGCCGTGAGGGGCGTGCGGATTTCGTGGCTCATGTTGGCCAGAAACGTGTCCTGAAGCCGCAGCAGCCCTTCGGCGCGCTCTTTCGCCTCGACGAGGGCCGCCTCGTAGTGCTTGGCCGCCGTGACGTCCACGAGCGTGCCGACGACGCGCACGGGCCGGCCCTGCGCGTCGCGGTGCATTTTGCTGACCGACCGCACCCAGCGCTCGGGGCCGCCTTCGGGGTAGCGCGTGCGGTGTTCGAGGGCAAGTTCGAACGAGCCGTCGCCCGTGGCCCGCGCGTGGGCGCGCACGAGGGCGCGGTCGTCGGGGTGGACGTATTCGAGGGCTTGCCACGCCGCCGAGCTGAAGGTGCTTTCGGTGACGCCCAGCAGTTCGAGCACGCGGTCGGAGCAGGTCACGTGCTGCCGCTCGCAGTCCCACTCCCACATGCCCATCTCGGCGGCCTCGAAGGCCACGCGCAGGCGGTGTTCGTTTTCGCGGATCTGCTCGGCGGCCACGTACTGCTCGTGCACGTCGGCGATGCAGCCGACGTATTCGAGAAAGGCGCCCGCCGCGTCGCATTCGGGGACGGCGCGCAGCGTGCACCAGCGGTAGCCGCCGCCGGCCTGCCGAAACCGGAAGGTGGCCTCGAAAGGCTGGTGATCCGCAATCGCGCGGCGCCAGGCCGGCATCAGGGCGGCGCGGTCGGCGGGGTGGATGGCCTCGGCCCAGCGCCAGTCGCGGAGGTTGCGGCTGGGCTGGCCCGTCATGCCTTCCCACGTCCGCGTGATTTCCTCGACGTTGCCCCGGTCGTCGCCCACCCAGACGACCTGGGCGCTGGCCTCGACGAGGGCGCGGAAGCGCATCCGCTCGCGGTCTATGCGGGCCGTCTGGCGGCGCATCTCGAAGGCGGGCTCGACGGCCTGCTCGGCCATGAAGGCGAGTTCGGCCAGCAGGCTGCGCACCCTTTCGTCGTCGCGGGGGTGGGGGTCGAGGGTGGCCAGCAGGCCCAGCGTGGTGCCGTCGGGAAAGCCGATGGGCACGGCCACGAACGTCCCGACGCCTGCCGCGTGCAGCGCCCGCGCGCCTGCCGCCCCCGCCGCCACGAGGCTGCCGAAAGGCTGGAAAGGGACGCCCTCCCCCATCTCGGCCGCCAGCGCCCCGACGCCCGCCGTCCACGCCGCCTCCATGCCCACCGCGGCGATGGGCACGAGCCTGCCGTTTTCGGCCAGCACCACCGTGGCGGCGCGGCAGCCCGTGATGCGGGCGGCAAAGGCGACGAGGCGCTCGGCGGGGGCGTGGCCGTTCTGCGCCCGCACTTCGAGCGGCACGAACGTCGGCAGCGGGGCCGGCGCGCCTGGCGAAAAGCTTGCCCGTGGATCAGAAATATTTGCCTCTCGGAATGCGCGCAGCACAGAGTCGGGCGGCGGCAGGTGGCTGGTGTGGGCGCGCGCGCCCCCTGCCCCCTTTCCGGCGCAGCAGCACGCACGCGGCTTCCCGCCCGGACAAACACCGTTCCCGGCAGCACCGCCCCGTCGCCCGCGGCGGAGCATCGCCGGACGCCGGCGGCCTCTGGCGCGCCTACCACGGGCACCCCGTAACGGGCGCCGCCATCGCGGGCGTCCACCGGAAGCGGGCGATGAGTTCGCGGGCGGGCAGGGGGCGGGGCGCGTCGAGCAGGCCGAGCGAGTGGCCCAGCCAGCCGCACACCCTTTCGGGCGTGACGCCGCGCGCGCGGAGGGCGGCCAGCGTGAGGCCACCGTCGCGCTTGGAGAGCTTGTCGCCCTGCGCGTTGCACACGAGGCCGACGTGCGCAAAGGCGGGCACGGGCGCGCCCAGCGCCCTGAACAGCGCGATCTGCCGCGCCGTCGAGTCCAGCAGGTCGGCGCCGCGCACGACCTCGGTGATACCCATCAGCGCGTCATCTACGACGACGGCAAGCTGGTAGGCGTACACGCCGTCGCGCCGTTTGAGCACGAAATCGCCCACGCGGGCGGCGGTATCCTCGCAGACGCGGCCCTGCAGCAGGTCGTCGAAGCACGTGACGCCGTCGGGCACGCGGAAGCGGAGGGCGGCGTCGGGGGGAAGCTGGTCGTACCAGCCGGGCGCGAGGGTGGCGGGGCGCCAGGCGCGCGGGTACGGCGGCAGGCCATCCCGTCCGTGGGGGGCCGTGGCGAGGGTTTGCAGGTCGCGGCGCGAGCGCTGGCACGGAAACAGGTGCCCCGTCCGGGCAAGGTGCGCGAGGGCGGCCTCGTAGTGCCCGAACCGCAGCGACTGCTGGTAGGGCGCGTGCGGGCCGTCGTCCGGCCCCTCGTCCCAGTCCAGCCCCAGCCACGCCAGGTCGCGCAGCGCCGCCTCGGCCATGCCCGGCACCACGCGCGGCCCGTCGAGGTCTTCGGGTCGCCACACGAACACGCCGCCGCGCGCCCGCACGCTCAGCCACGCCGCCAGTGCGGTGCGGGCGTTGCCCAGGTGGAGAAGGCCCGTTGGCGACGGGGCGTAGCGCCCGCGCGGGCGGAGGTCATGCGTCATCGGCAGAGGTCGCGCGTCATCTGTCACCCGTCATGGCCGTTTGCGAGGGCGCGGTGGAGGGGCGGGCGCCGTGCTTTCGGCGTTCCGCATCGGGCGTTCCGCATCGGGCGTTGCGCACTCGTCCTTTTCACGCCGCGCCGCGCGCCTGCTGGGCGCTGCCCTGCCGGAGGTGCTCGAACGAGCCCGTGACGGCGGACGTGATGTTGGCCAGGTGGGCCGAGATGCGCGAAAGCATCTGCGCCGACAGGGCCAGCACGACGGCCTCGTTGGGCGTCACGGTTTCGCTGGCGGCCAGGTCGGCCAGCAGGCGCGCCACGTCGGCCTTGTTGTGGTCGTGCGTTTCGAGAAGGGCATAGGCGCGGGCCTCGTCGCTGTCGAGAAAGCCGCGCCGGGCGTCCTCGAACATGCCGTCAATGCGGTCGCGCAGGGCGCGCAGCCTTTCCACGAACGGCCCGAAGCGCGGGCGCTGCGCCAGGGCCGCATTGCGCCCGAGCGACTTGCACAGGTCGCCGATGCGCTCGGCCTCCTGCACGATGGAGATGAGCTTGAGCGAGAAGACGAGCTCGCGGTCGGGCGCCAGCGTGAGGTGTTCGAGGACGACGCGCCGCACGTCCTGCTCGCACCGGTTCACGTCGGCGTCGAGCCTTTTGAGGTCGAGTTCGAGGATTTCGTTGTCGAGCAGGGTGGCCGCCGCGGCGCCGAACATCTGCTGGCCCACGTCCAGCATCTGCCCCACGTCGCGCAGCGCCTTCCGCACGAGCGGCGGCTGCACGCCCCGGAAAAAGTCGAAAAAGCCCATCGGAAACCCGTCAAGTCGAGGAAAAACAGGAACGCGCGAAACGCCGCCCCTGCTCCGGCAGCGGCAACGGCAGCCCATTACGATAGCATTAGCCTTGCGCCGCGTACAGCCCCCGCCGCGCGATCTCGCCGCGCACGGCGTCGGGCACGAGGTAGCGCACGGATCGCCCCGCCGCCACGCGCTGCCGGATGTCGGTGCTCGACACGTCCACCTGCCCGGCCCGCACGTGCTGCACGTCGGCGTGGGGCGGCAGGCCCGTGGGCAGCGCCGCGCCTGCCCGCCCGAACACGACGAGGCCGGCCAGGCGCGCAATCTCGTCCGGCAGGTGCCACGAGGCGAAGTCCGCCAGGCTGTCGCCGCCCACGACGAGCGACCAGCGGGTGCCGGGGTGGAGGGCGTGCAGCGCCCGCAGCGTGTCCACGGTGTACGACGGGCCGGGGCGCGTCATCTCCAGGTCCGACGCCTCGAAAAACGGGTTGCCCGCGATGGCCGCCCGCACGAGGGCGAGGCGCACCGCCGCCGGCGTCACGGCCCGCTCCGTTTTGTGCGGCGGCTGCGCGGCAGGCATCCACACGACGCGGTCGAGCGCGCACTGCTCGCGGACGGCCTCGGCGACGATGAGGTGGCCGAGGTGCGGCGGGTCGAAGGTGCCGCCGAAAAGGCCGAAGTGCATGGTGGGCGGGGGAAAAGCGCGAGGGGGGATGGTACGCCGGCGGCGCCGCTTCCCCATCCACCTTTCACGCGGCGCGGGGCGGCGCCCGCCTAACTTCGGCCTTTTCCAACCCCGCCCCCATGCGATTTTTTGCCCCCGCCGCCCTTGTCGCCCTCGTTGCCGCCCTTCCGCTGCGGGCGCAGACCATGACGGGCACGCTGCCCGACAGCGTGGTCGTGACGGCCTCGCGCGAGGCCGAGCGCGCCCGCGACACGGGCCGCCGCGTGACGGTCCTCACCGCCGCCGACATTGCCCGGCTGCCCGTCGCCTCGTTCGACGAACTCCTGCGCGCGGCGGCGGGCGTCGAGGTGTTCAGCCGCGGCCCTTTTGGCGTGCAGAGCGACCTGACGGTGCGCGGCTCGACGTTTGGCGGCGTCCTCGTCCTCGTGGACGGCGTGCGCTTCAACGACCCGATGACGGGGCATTTCCTGAGCGACTTCCCCATCCCGCTTGCCGAGGTCGCGCGCATCGAGGTGCTGCGCGGGCCGGCGTCGGCGCTGTACGGGCCGGACGCCGTGGGCGGCGTCGTCCAGGTGTTCACCTTTACGGGCATGGGCGCCGGGCGCGGCGGGCAGCTTTCGCTGGAAGGCGGCCAGCACGCCCTCGCCCTCGCCCGGGCCGCCGGGCGCGTGCAGCGCGGCGCCTTCACGATGGGCGCGGCAGGGGCCTACGACCGTTCCGACGGCCACGCCATCCGCAACCTCGACGGGACGGAAAGCCGGCGCCGGGCCGACTTCGCGCGGGGCGCGGCAACGGTTGCCCTCCGCCACGCCGCGCGCGCCGGCGCCCTGTTCGCGCGCGCCGCCTTCGACGCCCGCGCCTTCGACGCCGAGCGGTTCTACACCAACTTCCCCTCCGACACGGCCCGCGAGGCGACCGAAACGTACTGGGCGCAGGCGGGCTTCGAGCAGCACCCTGGCGCCCGCACGCGCCTGAGCGTCCAGGTGGGCGGGCGCCTCCACGACGACCGTTACACCTACAACCCGCGCACGCCCGCCAACACGCACACGAGCCGGCAGGCCACCGTTCTGGCCGCCGTCCACCACACCGTCGGCGCCGGGCTGGTAGCCACGGGCGGCGTCACGGGCGCGCTGCGCGGCATCCAATCGAACAACATGGGCAGGCACCGCGACGCCTCGGGCGGCGCGTACGCGGGCCTGCGCGCGACGCTTGGCGGCGGCTTCTCGGCGGGTGGCAGCACCCGGCTCGACTACGACCCCGGCTACGGCGCCGAGGTCACGCCCGGCGTGGCGGCGGCCTTTACGCGGGGCGCCGTCACGCTGCGCGCTGGGGGCGGGCGCAGCGTCCGGGCGCCGTCCTACATCGAGCGCTTTTCCGACACGCAGCGCGCCCGGCCCAGCAACCTCGGCAACCCCGACCTGAAGGCCGAGCGGGCGTGGACGGCCGAGGGCGGCGCCAGCCTCTACCTCGCCGGCGCCCAGCTCCACGCGACGCTTTTCCACCGCGACGTGCAGAACCTCATTGACTTCGTCAAGCTGGCGCCCACCGACACGTACTTCCGCGCCCGCAACCTCCTGCGCGTCCAGACGACGGGCGTCGAACTGGAGGCGCGGGCGACGCCAGGCGTGGGCGCGGCCCGCCTCCACCTCGACGCGGCTTACACCTTTCTCGACGCATCGCTGCGCGGCGTGCCCTCCGGCGCCCAGGCCAAGTACGCCCTGACGAGTGCCCGGCACCTCGCCCAGGCGAGCGCCGCCTTTGACGCGGGCGGGGCGACGGTGGGCGTGCAGGCGCTCGTCAAAAAGCCCATCGCGGGCGATGCGTACACCGTCGTGGGCGCGCGGGGCGGCTACCTGCTGCCCCTGCGGGCGCTGCGCGTACAAATCACCGCCGAGGTGCGCAACGTGTTCGACACGCGCTACACCGAGATCTTCGCGCCCATGCCGGGCCGCTGGCTCGTCTTTGGCGTGCGCGCGGCGTTTTAGCGGTTTCAGCGGGCGACGACGAAAGTGCGCGT
>CBDUCD010000035.1:0-14708 GCA_965365535.1 uncultured Rhodothermales bacterium
TGAATAAGCGCAGCGCGGGGCGCCTTCTCGAAAGGGAGGGCGCCCCGCCGCGTTTGGATAATGCGTAATTGACTTTCTATTCCATGCGTAGTATGCTGCCATTGCTGGTGTCTGCTCGTCCCCGATATGCTCTCTCGCACTGCGCTCCCTCTCGGGACTATGTGTCTGAACTCCCGCCAGCAGCGTACTTCATCCGACTTTTCTTTAATGAATGAGCAGTTATCACTCACTCTTTCGTCGTTGCACGTTGAACCACGGTAGCCTTGACGCTCCCTCTTCATGCACTTCTCACCAATAAGCGAACTCATGAAGTCGCTCAATATCAATCGATTGCTGACTCTCGCCCTCCTGCTATCAATTGCTTCGTTCACGTCTATTCATGCACAGGAGGTGTCGTCGCATCTCTACTGCGCGCATGAGAACAGCGACCTCCAAGCGCAGTACGAGGTCACGGCTTCGCCGCGCCTCGGTTCATATGGCACGTACTGGACACTCGTGGTATTCGCGGATTTTCGGGATGACACTTGGAGTGATCCCCATTCACAGGATGGTCGGTGGATGCGGTACAAGCGCTGAGCTTTGCATACGGCCTCTTTGATACGAATTCCAACCCTGCCAGTTTTTCCAATAGCGTTCTGACTTGTTACTGTTATGACCGATATAAGAATGAAATAATTGCGTACAAACTTATGATTATTAACAAAAATGTTTAATCATACATATGTGAAACTATCCAGTGCGATGTTGATCAATATAATACAGATGTTAACAACTGAAATTCAATGCACGGAAACCATCCGAGACGCTGAATCTACCTACGCAGCAGTTTAATGCTAGCTGGCTCGTGCTGATCCTGCTTCTGTCGGCAGCTCCTGCTAAGGCTCAAACCGTGCTCTCGGTAGGGCCGGATACCCTCTTCTACCCTACCGAATTCGAGATCATGATTCGCAACATGGGCAGTGATACACTGCGCATTGACAGCCTGCTCTTTTTCGATAACCGTTCAAGCTGGGAACTTGATCTCGTCCTGCCGGACACTACGTTCAGACGTCTGTATTATCTGTTCGGAAGATTAAATTACCAACCTGAATTTCCTGATGTGGTGCTTTCTTCTACGGACTCTGCCCATGTGATACTGCGTACTTACGACAGTTGTCCTGTATGCAAGGGAGGCGTTCCATCGCAGACGGTACGCGACACACTGATTGTATATGCCAGCAACGCCACCGGCAGCCCCGCCCGCGTCGCCATTACCGTCGCTGATACGGAACTCCCGACAGAAACGCCCGATGAACTCCCCGCCCTTTCGGTCAGCGTATATCCTAACCCAACGAGCAGCCCAGCAGAGATCACGGTCATGGCGGGACGTTCCGGTCTTTATGAGGCTACCGTCTATGACGTATTGGGCCGCCATGTCTTTCACCAATCGAAGCATGTAGCAGCGGGAGCGATGTGGCACTTGCTGTGGCCGCTCAACGCGGGCACGCTGCCAGCAGGGCTATACCTCATTCGGGTCGAAGCAGAAGGACATGCGACCACCAAAGCCATCACCCTCCTCAAGTGACTTCGTCCGATGCGACAGATTACAACTACACTCTCCCTATTCATCCTCGCCTTCTTTATTGCCAGAGACAGCCCTGGGCAGCAAATCTTGCCTGTTTGTGGGGTGAGTGACGCTGGCGAGAGTCAGATGCAAATGGGTTCGAGCAGCAGTGGAGCACCGATCCGCTTCCCTAACCATGGGACGATCAACGCCCTGGTGATCTTCGTGCAGTACGAGGATGACGATGATCCAGCCATCGGGGGCTCCTGGATGGATGATCCGGAGACGGAATGGCCTATCGACCGCAGTAAAGGACCTGACCGAAAACTACCAGCCTGGGCGGAGAACGAAGGCTTCATCGCTACACCGGGAACGACCCCCACGAGCACTTGAAGAACACGCCACTGTGGTCGGGCGAGGAACAGGCTGATGCAGCTTTGTCATCTGATGCAAGTATGGCAACCGAAGTTGTGCAAGCAGTCGAAGTGCCAAGCAAGCTGACGGTATCGGTGCATCCAAACCCGTCGAGTGGCCAGATGACGATTCGCTATGCATTGCCAGAGCAGACGCATGTGCGCGTAGAAGTGTACGACGTGATGGGGCGTCGCGTGGCGCTATTGGTAAATGAAGCGCAGGCAGCAGGCACACATGAAGCGGCGTTCGAAGGTGAGGAGTTGTCGAGCGGGATGTACTTCTACCGTGTCACAACGCAGGCGAAAGCATTATTGGGTACACTGCTGCTCGTGCGGTAACAGTCCGCATGGCAACGAGCGTGACCACCGCTGCACGCTGGCGCAGGACTCAGCCCCTGCCTCGTTCGACCGCACACATTCGTAGTTGATCCACAGACACAGACCGCGCGGGGCGCCTTCTCGAAAGGGAGGGCGCCCCGCCGCGTTTACCGGTGGACGGCCACGAACGTCAGCCTGTCGGCGCCCGCTTCGACCTGCACAGCATAGACGCCGGGCGCGAGGTTCGCCGCGTCGATGGGGATCTGCTGCCGGCCCGCCGGGAGCGCGGCGCGGTACGTCCACACGCGGCGGCCCATCACGTCGAACAACGCCACGCGCACGTCGGCGGGGGCAGGCAGGCCGAGGGTGAGGCGGGCCGTGGCGCCAAAAGGCTGCGGCGCCAGCCCGTCGAGCGTCAGCGTGGAGGGCCGCGCGTCGGGCAGGCGGGCGGTGCCCGTCGCGCCAAAGGCCTCCACGCCCCACCACACGGCCGGCGTCGCGTACGTGTCGAGGAGGAGGGCAAAGGCGCCGTCGGCGTCGGGGAGCAGGCGTTGCGGCGCGCCCTGCGGCTGCCCGCGCCTGTCGAGGGGGACGAGGTGGAGCGAGTCGGCGTCGAGGGCGAGGCGGAGCGCGAGCCGGGCGGGGCGCACGAGCGTCGGGGCGCGGCCCCAGCGGTCATCTACCGTCGTGGTGCCCGTCCACGCCATGCCCGTGTTCTCGAGCGCGGTGGCAAGCGTCACGAGCGAGCGGCGACCCGTGGCGAGCGGCAGGCTGTCGAGGGCGATCCACGTCCACGTGGCCGGCCCGCTGGCAGAGACGAGCGTCGCCGGACCGGCCTGCGCGCCCGTTTGTCTGTCCAGCAGGCCCGTCATGCCCACGAAAAGGGGCGTCTCGACGCGGAAAAGGCCCCTCTCGGGATTCCAGACGAGTTCGCCGGTATCGCTCGTGTACGGCGGCGCGGGCGCGGGGGGAACGGTATTCGGGTCGAACGGCGCGTCGGCGTCAAGCCGGGTGTCGTAGCGGTGGACGAGGGCCTGGGGGCCGGGCACGGGGCGCGGCGTGGGCCATCTCTCCACGTCGGCGAGGGGCGCGCGGGCCACGTCGGAGGGCGCAAAGGCGAGCGTCGTGGTCACGTCGGCAGGCGCGACATATCCCATCCGGTAGGCCATCGCGATGGACGGCACGAGCGCCATGACGGGCGTGTTGCGGTGGAGGTCGAAAAACTGGTTCTGCCAGTCCTCGCGCCAGTCGGCGCGGTGGTTGTAGGAATAGAGCATCAGGGCGTCGGCGCCGTGGAAGGCCCCGTAGGCGCCCAGGAAAAGCGGAAACTCGGCCTGCGACTGGTTGGGAAAGGCGTGGTTGTACTCGCTGATGGTGTAGGGCTTGCCCGCCGCCCGGATGCCGCCGAACAGCGCCGCCATCGTGGCGCCGCCCTGCTGAAGCACCATCGGCGTGTTGGCGATGCGCCAGCCCGTCGCCGTCCACGGCGTGCCCGGCCAGTCGGGATGATCCCAGTAGGCGTGGTTGTCCACGTAGTCGAGATCGTGCTGCACGGCCAGGTCGGGCAGGCCGAAGTTCCAGTTGGTGCCCGAGATGGGCACGCGGACGCCCAGCGTGTCGCGCAGAAAGGCGCGCATGTGGCCGAAAAACTGCTGCTGCACGTCCACCAGGAACGCCGTCTGGTCGGCCACGCGGGCAGGCGTGCGCCCGAAGCGGTCGGCAAAAGAAACCAGTTGCACCGTTCCCACGGCCTCGCCGCTGTCCAGCCCCGTCTGCCCGGCAGGCGCGAGCACGACGCCGTCAATCCAGACGCTGCCCGTGGCGGCGCCCAGTTGAAACGAGAGCCGCACGTCACTCCGGCGCGTCTCGCTGGCGAGAAAGGTGAACGAGAACGGCTGCCAGTCCGCCGTGACGCGGGCGTCGGTGCCGCCCACCGCCGACCACGGGCTCACGTCGAGCATGGCGTAAAGCCCCACGGTGCGCGGCGTGCTGGCGCGGGCGCGAAAGCGAACGGTGTAGCGGCGCCCCTTTTCGAGCGAGAGGCCGGTGTGTTTCCACTGCACGTGCCACGCCTCGCCGTCTGTCGCCGCCACGTCTATGCGCGCCGACGCGGCGCCCTCGGCGCTTTCCGCCACGTCCCGCGTGGCCGTCGCCAGGGCAGGCGCGTGCTGCTCCAGCGCCCACGGCGCGCCCAGCGGGTTCTCGAAGCCGCCGTTCGTGACGAGCGTCGCGCCCTCGGGGGCGGCGTCGGGGTTCCACGCGTCGGCGAGGGCGCCGGGCGCCGGGTAGCGCCGGGCGAGCCACGCGTTGAACTGACTGGCCAGCATCCGGGCGTGGCGCCCCGAAAGCCTGCCGCCTGCCCACTGCGGCGCCAGTTCGCCGCTGCGCCAGAGCGCGTAAAGCGAGTTCTCGTTGGCAATCTCGACAAGGGCGAGGGCGGGGTCGCGGGCAAGTGGGAGGCCCGTGTACGGGTTGGGCGCCGTGAGGAGCTGCCGCGCGTACTCCTTCTGGAGCGCCAGCAGTTGCGGGTCGAACAGCGCCACGCCTTTCGCCATGTCGGGCAGGCTGTCGGGCGAGGGCACGCCGTCGAGCCGGGCAAAGCGGCGCCCGACGAGCAGGTTCAGGTCCACGCGCACGCCGCGCCGGGCGAGCTGGGCGACGAAGTAGTGGAGCTTGTCCAGGCCGTCGGCCTGGAGGCGGCGCGTGTTGCCCGGCGCCAGCAGGCTGCGCCCGCCCCAGCTGTTGTCGAGAAAGTGGAGGCGGACGAGGTTGATGCCGAAGGCCGCCATGCGCCCCGCCACGAAGGGCGCGTCGGCGCGGTCGGGAAAGCAGCCATCGGCGGTGCAGTTGACGCCGAAAAAGCGGACGGGCTGGCCGCCAATGCTGAAATGCCCGTCGGCACTGGCGGTCACGAAGGCGTCGGGGGCGAGGGGAGCGGTGGAAAACGCCGGTCGCCACGGCCCCGCCGTCGTGTCGTCGGGCGGCAGGTAAAACGAGAAGCCATCCGAAAACGACTGCGCGCGGGCGGCGCCCGCGAGCAGGGCGACGAGGGCAAAGGTGTACAAAAGACGAGGCATGGGCAGGCGGCGCAGGGCAACGCAAAAGCGGGACAAACAGGGCAAGGTAAAGGCCGGCGCGTGTGCGGCTTATTCACCGGAGGGCCTTTTTCCACCTGGGGGGGCCATCGTATGTTTTTGCACCATTACCCCACCCGTGCCGATGGAAGTCCCGCCCGCCGACGCGCCGCTCCGCTACCGCCGCATCCTGCTCAAACTCAGCGGCGAGTCACTGATGGGGCAGGCCGACTTCGGCATCTCGGACGACGTGCTGTTCGGCTACGCCCGCGAAATCAAGGCCGTGGCCGACCTGGGCGTCCAGGTGGCCCTCGTCATCGGCGGCGGCAACGTGTACCGGGGCGTGAGCGGCGTCAACCGGGGGATGCCCCGCGCCCACGCCGACTACATGGGGATGCTCGCCACGATGATCAACGCGATGGCGCTGCAAGGGGCGATTGAGAGCATCGGCCTCAAAACGCGCCTGCTGTCGGCCATCAAGATGGAGGAGATTGCCGAGCCTTTCATCCGCCGCCGCGCCATCCGCCACCTGGAAAAAGGGCGCCTCGTCATTTTCGGCGCGGGCACGGGCAACCCGTACTTCACCACCGACACCGCCGCCGCGCTGCGCGCCCTCGAAATAGACGCCGACGTGATCCTCAAGGGCACGCGGGTGGACGGCATCTACAGCGCCGACCCCGAGAAAGACCCCGACGCCGTCCGCTACGCCACCGTCCACGGCGCCGACGTGATTGCGCAGGATTTGCGCGTGATGGACCTGACGGCGTTTACGCTGTGCAAGGAGTCGTCGCTGCCCATCATCGTTTTCAACATGAACCGGCCGGGCAACCTGGCCCGCGTGGTGCGCGGCGAGGCCGTGGGCACGCGCGTGCACTGGGACGCCCCGGCCCTCCCCTGACCCCCGCCGCCATGCTGGACGAAAACATCCAACTCCTGCTCGACGAGGCCGACGCCCAGATGGACCGCTCGGTCGAGCACCTGCGCTCCGAACTGCGCACGCTGCGCGCCGGGCGTGCCACGCCTGCCATGCTCGAAAACGTGCGCGTCGAGTACTACGGCTCGCTGACGCCCCTCAACCAGATGGCGAACGTGAACTCGCCGCAGCCCGACCTGCTGGTCGTGCAGCCGTGGGACCGGTCGTCGCTCGGCCCCATCGAGCGCGCCATTGCCGCCGCCAACCTGGGCTTCAACCCTTCCAACGACGGCCAGATCATCCGCATCCCCGTGCCCACGCCGACGGAGGAGCGCCGCCGCGACATCGTCAAAACGGCCCGCACGAAGGGCGAGGAGGCCAAAGTCTCCATCCGCAACGTGCGCCGCGTGGTCAAGGACGAGATCAAAAGCGTGCAGCACGACGAGAAACTCCCCGAGGACATGCGCTTCATGGCCGAGGAGCAGCTCCAGAAAATGACCGACCTGCACGTGGGCAAGGTGGACACGCTGCTGGCCCACAAAGAAGCCGAAATCATGGAGGTGTAGGGCGCGCCGTAGGGGCGCCATTCATCGCGCTCGCCCTCGCGCGCCCGCACGCGCCGCCCTCTGCTCGCGTGTCTGCCCGAATGCGGATTTCGGATGGATGCCGGGCTGCGCGGCCTGCACGGGTTGGGGCGGGGCGCCAAAACGCCGATCTTCCGTTTCCGAAATCTCCCTTCCGATTTCCCGACTTCTGGAGAGGTGCCCGAGTGGTTGAAGGGGCACGCCTGGAAAGCGTGTGTGCCGGTTCCCGGTACCGCGGGTTCGAATCCCGCCCTCTCCGCCCCGAAGCCTCGGAAGTTTCATGGACTTCCGGGGCTTTTTCGTCCCGCCGCCGCGCCCCTCCGCCCCAACCCCCACGGCCCTTTATGAACAGCATGACCGGCTTCGGGCGCGGCACCGCCACCGTCGGCGCGACGACGGCGACGGTCGAGCTGCGCTCGGTCAACAACCGCTTTCTCGAGGTGTCGGCGCGGCTGCCGCGCCTCGTGGCCGACCGCGAGGCCGACCTGCAAACGCTGCTGCGCGGGCGCCTGGAGCGCGGGCGCATCGGCGTGTCCGTCCAGCTCGACACGGCGGGCGCCGAGGCGCTGCCCGTGCGCGTCAACGTGGAGGCGGCGCGGGCCTACGGCGCCCTGCTGCGCGAACTCGCCGACGCCGCCGGCATCGCGGCACCCGTCACGCTCGACCACCTGCTGCGCTTTGCCGAGGTGCTCACCACCGACGCCCCCGCCGACGCGGGCGCCGACGAGGCGTGGCAGGCCACGACAGCGGCGATTGAAATAGCCGTCGCCGAACTCGTCGCCACGCGGCAGCAGGAAGGCGAGGCGCTGCGCGCCGACCTCGAAGCCCGCATCGGCGCCCTCGAAAGGGCGACGGCCGAGGTGGAACGCCTGGCCCCCGAGCGCGCCGACGACGCCCGCGTGCGCCTCGTCGAGCGGCTCGAGCGCGTGCTCGAAGACAGCCGCATCCAGCCCGAGCGCGTCGAGATGGAAATTGCCCTGCTGGCCGAAAAGCTGGACGTGACCGAGGAGTGCGTGCGGCTGCGCGCCCACCTGGGCTTTTTCCGCGACGCCCTCGCCGGCGCCGACGCCTCCGGGCGCCGCCTCAACTTTCTCGTCCAGGAAATCGGGCGCGAGGTGAATACGGTCGGGTCGAAGGCCAGCAGCACGGCCATTGCCCACCTGGCCGTGGGCATGAAAGAGGAGCTGGAAAAAATCCGCGAGCAGGTTCAGAACGTCGAATGATTCAGTCCGGCATCGTCGCCCTCACGGCGCCCAGCGGCGCGGGCAAAACCACCATTGCACACCGGCTGCTGGCCGCGCTGCCCGACCTCCGGTTTTCCGTCAGCGCCACGACGCGCCCGCCGCGCCCGCACGAGCGCAACGGCGTGGACTACCACTTCGTGACGCCCGAGCGCTTTGCCGAACTCGCCGCCGCCGGCGCCCTGCTCGAATACGAGGAGGTGTACCCGGGCCGCTTTTACGGCACGCTCGTGGCCGAGGTCGAACGCGCCCTCGAACGCGGCTCCGTGCTGCTCGACGTGGACGTGAAGGGCGCCCTCAACGTCAAAAAACTCTACGGCGACCGGGCGCTCACCATTTTCATCGCCCCCCCGTCCATCGAAACCCTCGAAAGCCGGCTGCGCGCCCGCAATACCGAAACCGAGGCCACGCTGGCCGCCCGGCTGGCCCGCGCCCGCAGCGAACTCGGCTACGCCGGACGGTTCGACCGCACCGTCGTCAACGACGGGCTGGAGGAGGCCGTCGCGGAAACCTTGAACGCCGTGCGCTCGTTTCTGGGCGCTTGAATCACGAGTACCTTTTATGGCTATCAAAACCCTCGACCTCGACGCGCTGACGACGCAGACGAGCAGCATCTACGAAACCGTCGTCATCCTGTCCAAGCGCGCCCGTCAGATCGCGGCGGACGAGAAAACCGAGCTCGACACGCGCCTGTCCTACTACGAGGGCTTCGGCCCCGAGATGGAAGACGCCCGCATGGCCGAAGAGCAGACCCGCGTGTCGGTCGAGTTCGAGAAGCGCCCCAAGGCGACCGAAATCGCCGTTGATCAGATGAAGGCGGGCGAGGTCTATTTCCGCTACACCGAGCAGGAAGGCTGAAGCCTGCCGCCACCCGTTCCAGAGGGCACGCCGCGCGTCGGGGTGCCCTTTTTTCGTAGCCCGCCATGCCCACGCTTACCGGCCGCAACGTCCTCGTCGGCGTCACGGGCGGCATTGCCGCCTACAAAGCTGCCCTGCTGGTGCGCCTGCTGGGGCAAGCGGGCGCCCGGGTGCAGGTGGTGATGACGCCCGACGCCGCGCGTTTCATCACGCCGCTCACGCTCGGCACGCTGTCCGAAGGGCCCGTCTTTACCGACGTGTGGCCCGCGTCGAGCGAGGGGAGCTGGACAAAGCACGTCGAGCTGGGCCTGTGGGCCGACCTGTTCGTAATTGCCCCCGCCACGGCGCAGACGGTTGCCAAGCTGGCCGGCGGCTTTTGCGACAACATGCTGACCGCCGTGGCCCTGTCGGCCCGCTGCCCCGTTCTCGTGTGCCCGGCGATGGACCACGACATGTACGGCCACCCGGCCACGCAGCGCAACCTGGCGGCGCTGCGCGGGCTGGGCTACCGCGTGATGGACGCCGCCCACGGCCCCCTCGCCTCGGGCCTCGTGGGGCAGGGCCGGCTGCCCGAGCCCGGCGACATCCTCGCGCGCATCGGCGCCGAACTCGAAGCCGGCACCCCGCTCGACGGCGTGCGCGTGCTCGTGACGGCCGGCCCGACGCGCGAATTCCTCGACCCCGTCCGCTTTCTCTCCAACC
This sequence comes from uncultured Rhodothermales bacterium, assembly GCA_965365535.1. GTDB lineage: Bacteria > Bacteroidota > Rhodothermia > Rhodothermales > BA12 > CBDUCD01. Next base: position 9,647 of record CBDUCD010000035.1, read on the forward strand.
CCTCGACGGGCACGATGGGCTTTTCCCTGGCCGCCGAGGCCGCCCGGCGCGGCGCCGCAGTCACGCTCGTGGCCGGCCCCGTGGCCCTCGAAACGCCGCCCGGCGTCGCCCGCCTCGACGTGACGACAGCGGACGAGATGGACGCTGCCGTGCAGCACCACGCCGATGAGGCCGACATCGTAATCATGACCGCCGCCGTGGCCGACTTCGCGCCCGTCCAGACGCACCCTCACAAGCAGAAAAAAACCGACGGCGCCCTCGCGCTCGCGCTCCGCCGCACGCCCGACATCCTGGCCGGGCTGGGCGCCCGCAAAAAGGCCGGCCAGCTCCTCGTCGGCTTTGCGATGGAAACGCAGGCGGGCCTCGAAAACGCCCGCGCCAAGCTGAAAAGCAAAAACCTCGACGCCATCGTGCTCAACGTGCTGACGGACGAGGGCGCGGGCTTCGGGACGGGCACCAACCGCGTCACCGTCCTGTTTGCCGATGGCCGCGAAGAAGCCCTGCCCCTGCTGCCCAAACGGGACGTGGCGCGCGCCCTGCTCGACCGGGTAGAGGCGCTGCGAAAACGCCATTCCGCTCTTGGCGACGGCCCGCCCGCCGCGTAGCTTTTCCCCTTTCTCCCCGGCGAACCCAGCAGGCGGCACACGGTATGGACAGCGCGCTGCGTGCCCTCCGGCACGCCCTCGAATGGCAACGCGAACTCGGCGGACCCCTCGTGCCCCGCGCCGACGCGCGCGCCGCCGCCCCCCAACCCGACAGCGAGATGGCGACTCCCGACCTTTTTGGCAACCCCGCGCCCGACGCCCCCCACGACCCTTATGCCCGCATTGACGCCCTCATCCCCGACGACCACCCGGTAAAGGGGGCGCAGACGCTCGAAGAACTCGAAGCCATCGTCCGCCAGCACGAGTTCATCCCGCTCGACCGCGACCGCATCAACCCGGTTTTCGGAACGGGCGACCCGCACGCGCACCTGATGATTATCGGCGAGGCGCCGGGGGCCGACGAAGACCGGCACGGCGAGCCGTTCGTGGGGCGCGCGGGGCAGCTGCTCAACAAAATCCTCGCCGCCGTCCACCTCTCGCGCGACGAGGTGTACATCTCCAACATCCTCAAAAGCCGCCCCCCCGGCAACCGCGACCCCGAGCCCGACGAGGTGGAAGGCCACCTGCCCATCCTGCTCAAACAGATCGTGCTGATCCGCCCCAAGCTGCTGCTGGGCGTGGGCAAGACGGCGGGCAACTCACTCTTGGGGCGCCGCTCCAGCCTGGCCGGCCTGCGCGACAAGTTCCACGACTTCCACGGGCTGCCCCTGCTCGTCACGTACCACCCGGCGGCACTTTTGCGCAACGAGCAGTGGAAGCGCCCCACGTGGGAGGACATGAAGCTGCTGCGCACGCGCTACGACCAACTCGTGGCCGAGGGCTGAAGGGATGAGTGACCAGGACGAAGGGCGCTCGCCGCGCATCAGCATCGACCCCGAGGGCGAGACGCGCTATCCCATCGAAAAGATGACGCGCGGAGGCCGCCGCCGCGCCGCCGCCGACGACGTGCACGACCGCGCGGGCCGGATGCCGCCCCAGGCGCTCGAAGTCGAACAGTCGGTGCTGGGCGCCATGCTGCTCGAAGCCGACGCCATCGCGCGCAGCATCGAGGTGCTGCCGCCGGATTCGTTCTACGACAGCCGGCACCGCAAAATCTACCACGCCGTCCTGGGCCTGTTCGACCGCAACAACCCCGTTGACCTGGTGACCGTCGCCGAGGAGCTGAGGCGGCGCGGCGAACTCGACGACATCGGCGGGGCCTACTACCTGACCGAGCTGACGGCCAAGGTCGCCACGAGTGCCAACGTCGAGTACCACGCGCGCATCGTGGCCGAAAAAAGCCTGCTGCGCCAGTTTATCGAGGTCGGCTCGCTTCTCGTCGGGCGCGCCTACGAGCCGGGCGTGGACGCCTTCGAGCTGCTCGACGCCGCCGAGCGCGACATTTTCCAGATCTCGGACGCCCAGCTGCGCAAAAGCGCGCAGCCCCTCAAAGACATCCTCAAGCGGACGGTCGAGCGCCTGGAAAGCCTCCACGGGCGCGAGGGCGGCGTCACGGGCGTCGCCAGCGGCTTTACCCGGCTCGACGGCATGACGGGCGGCTGGCAGCCCGCCGACCTCATCATCATCGCCGCGCGGCCGAGCATGGGCAAGTGCCTGGGGCGCGGCACCCGCGTGATGATGCACGACGGCACGCTGAAAAACGTGGAAGACGTGCAGGTAGGCGACCTCCTCATGGGCGACGACTCGGCGCCGCGCCGCGTGCTGTCGCTGGCACGGGGCCGCGAAACGATGTACCGCGTGCGCCAGAAGCACGGCATTGATTACCGCGTCAACGAAAGCCACATCCTCTCGCTCAAAAAAAGCCGCTCGGAGGGGCGCGTGCCGCGTGGAACGGTGGAGGACGTGGCGGTGCTGGACTACCTGGCGCGCTCGGACAAGTGGCGCGACGACCACAAGGGCTACAAAGTCGCCGTCGCTTTCCCCGAAGCGCCGCTGCCCATTGATCCGTACCTGCTGGGGCTGTGGCTGGGCGACGGCAAGCGGGGCAGCTCGCGCATTTATAACCAGGACGCCGAGGTCGTGGCGTATCTCGAAACGTACGCCGCCGCGCGCGGCGCGCAGCTTTCCGTAACCGACCCCGACCGCTGCCCGGGCTACACCATCACGGCGGGGCGGACGCGGGCGGCCCGCGAAACGTCGTTTCAGGCGGCGCTGCGGGCGCTGGGCGTTCTCGAAAACAAGCACATCCCCCACGCCTACCTCGCCAACAGCCGCGCCCGGCGCCTCGAGCTGCTCGCCGGCCTCATCGACAGCGACGGCCACCGCAACGCGGGTTACGGCGGCACCTACGAGATCACGTCCAAGAGCGAAGCCTTTGCCCGGCAAATCAAGCTGCTGTGCGACACGCTGGGCTACCGCACGTCCCTGCGCGCCAAGCGCGCCACGATCCGGTCGCGCGGGTTCGAGGCGACCGTCTGGCGCGTGCGCTTCAACGGCAACACGGACGAGATTCCTGTCCGCGTGGACCGCAAAAAGTCGGAGGCGTGGACGGATGGGCGCGACTGGCGCGTGACGGGCATCACGCTTGAACGCGAAGGCGAGGACGACTACTTCGGCTTCGAGATCGACGGCAACCGCCGCTTTCTGCTCGAAGACGGGACGGTCACGCACAACACGGCTCTCAGCCTCAGCATGGCGCGCAACGCGGCGCTCCACCCCGTCGAGCCCGTGCCGGTGGCGTACTTCTCGCTCGAGATGAGCGCCGACCAGATCGCGCAGCGCCTGTTGACGAGCGAGGCCCGCGTGGACGCCCAGGCGGCGCGCACGGGCCGCATGAGCCAGCACGACTGGTCGAACCTGGCAAAGGCCGCCTCGAAACTCGCCAACGCCTCCATCCACGTCGACGATACGCCCGGCCTGAGCATCCTCGAGCTGCGCGCCAAGTGCCGCCGCCTCAAGGCCGAGCATGGCATCGGCCTCGTCATCGTGGACTACCTCCAGCTCATGCACGGCTCGGGGATGGGCAAAAACGCCAACCGCGAGCAGGAAATCGCCCAGATCTCGCGCTCGCTCAAGGCCCTCGCCAAAGAACTCAACGTGCCCGTCGTGGCCCTCGCCCAGCTCAGCCGCGCCGTCGAGACGCGCGGCGGCGACAAGCGCCCCCAGCTTTCCGACCTTCGTGAGTCGGGGTGCCTGACGGGCGACACCCTCGTGACGCGGGCCGATACGGGTGCCCGGGTGCCCCTCCGCGAACTCGCCGCCCGCTACCCCGGCGGCGGCTTCGACGTGTGGGCCCTCGACCCGGAAACTGCACTGCTCGGGCAGGCCCGCGTCAGCCGCGCCTTCTCGACGGGCGTAAAGCCGGTGTACCGAATCACGACGGCGCTGGGCCGCACCATCCGGGCCACGGCAAACCACAAGTTTCTCACCCTTGACGGGTGGAAGCGGCTGGATGAACTGTCGGTAGGCGAGCACCTTGCCACGCCTCGCCACGTGCCTTCGCCCGATGCAACCACGTGTTCACGCGACGAACTGGCGCTGCTGGGCCACCTCATTGGCGACGGATGCACGCTGCCAGGCCACGCCGTTCAGTACACCACACGCGAAGCCGACCTGGCCAGCGGGGTAGCCAGTCTGGCCACGCGCGTCTTCGGGGATGCAGTGGCGCCGCGAATCGTCTGCGAAAGCCCCCCCTCACGGAGTGGCCAGTGGTATCAGGTGTACCTTTCCTCGACACGCCGGCACACGCACGGCGTGTACGGAGCCGTGCGCGGCTGGATGGAAAGGCTGGGCGTCTGGGGCCTGCGCTCGCACGAGAAGCAGATTCCGGATGTCGTCTTCGAGCAGTCAGCCGAAGGCGTGGCCCACTTCCTGCGGCACCTCTGGGCCACCGATGGATGCACGCGGATGACCTACGGGAAGTCGCCGCGCCCAGCCATCTACTATGCGACGAGCAGTCCGGCACTGGCCTCGGGCGTTCAGGCCCTGTTGCTGCGGCTGCGCATCAATGCGCGCGTGGCGCGTGTGCCCCAGGGAGAGAAAGGACGTACGCAGTACCACGTCATCGTAAGCGGCCGACCCGACGTGCTGCAATTTTGCGACGTGGTGGGGGCTGCGGGCGCGTACAAAGCCGCAGGTATCGAAGCAATTCGCGCCCACGTGCAGGCACGCCTCCACAACACCAACCGAGACGTGATTCCGCGTGCTGCATGGCGGCTGTTCGTGCAGCCGGCGCGTGAGCGGGCGGGGATGTCCGAGCGGGCTTTCCAGGCGGCACTCGGCATGTCTTACTGCGGCGCCACGCTGTACAAAGCCGCCCTGAGCCGGGAGCGCGCGGCCCGGGTAGCCACCGTCTTGGAAGCCCCTGTGCTGCACCGGCTGGCGCAGAGCGACGTGTACTGGGACGCCATCACCGGCATCGAAGGCGACGGCGAGGAGGAGGTGTTCGACCTGACGGTGCCGGGGCCGCACAACTTCGAGGCCAACGGCCTCATCGCCCACAACTCCATCGAGCAAGA
>CBDUCD010000036.1:0-14055 GCA_965365535.1 uncultured Rhodothermales bacterium
TGGCGATGCCGAAAAACTCGTGGTGCGCCGTCGAGACGACGAGGTCGGCGCGGTGCAGCAGCTGGCTGTACTCCTCGAAGTTCTCGGCGTAGCCGTAGTGGTCTATGCGGCCCGCGTAGCGCTCGAAGGCCCGCCCGAAGTCGGCGGGCTGGGCTTCGAAGTGCTCGCCGGCGAGGATCAGTCGGAAGCGGCAGCCCACGTCGTCGAGGCGCCCGAGCAGGCGGAAAAACGCCTGCGGGTTTTTGTCGTACTCCCAGCGCTGGTTCCACAGGATGGTGGGCGGCGGCTCCATCGCCGGCCCCCACGCGCGCGGCCTGCGGGCGGCGGCATAGGCGTCGTGCGCCTGCAGAGGCATCCCCAGGTGGAGCACCCCGCTTTTGTCCCGCACCTCGGCCACGGTGTCGAGGTGGGTGTAGTCCGGGAAGGCGTGCAGCAGCCGGGGCAGCGCCTCGAGAAACTCGTCGCGGTGAAAGGCCGAGTTGAACACGACGCGGTCGGCGGCGAGGGCGGACAGGTAGTTGATGTACGAGTACGTCTGGTCGCGCTCCACGCCGGGCGCGAGGGGGTACGTGAGCTGATTCTCGTGGAAAAACAGGACGACGGGCGTGCTGCTGAGGTGGGTGCGCGTGAGGGCCAGAAACGCCGGCAGGTTCACCATGCTCGACGCGAGGATGACGTCGGGGCGGAAGCCCTCGCGGATGGCCTGGAGGGCTTTGCGGGCCAGCGTCACGGGGCCGCCCTGCATCCGCCATTTCCAGAAGCGCGCCGTCATGGTGAGGGCGTGGACGTGGTGGCGGCTGTGGCCGGCAAAGCCGTCGAGAAAGCCGCGGTGCGATCCGCCGTACCACGGCTCGAGGGCGAGCACGTGGAGGCGCGCCATCAGCCTTCGGTGGCGAGGCGGGCCTGGAGGGCTTCTTCCTCCTCGCCCGTCGTGGGCCGCACGATGGAGACGGCGCGGATCTGCAGGTACTCGCGCATGGCCGCGTCGCGCACCTCCTCGGCGGTGATGCACGTCTCGTCGCCCGGTTCGAGGTGGATGGTGCGCGTCGCCAGCGCGAGCGCCACGGGGCGTTCGTGCGTGTTCTTGATCAGCATCCCGCGGCGGGCACGAGCCATGTCTGGAAAATGGTTGAAGAGAAAGGGGCGGAGGGTGCCGCCGGACCTTATGATACGGCCTGGCGGCCCTTTCCCCGGCAGTGCGCCCGCCCACCCCGGCAACCCTCCACCCCGTTTTCACATGTACGCCGTGCCCGCCGCCGTCGAGACCGTCGTGGAAGGGCTGGCGCGGCTGCTCTACCCGCCCGTGTGCGCGGGCTGCGGCGGACTGGTGCCGGGGCGCTTTGCCCTTCCCCTCTGCCCGGCGTGCTTCGCGGGCCTGGAACGCGCCGACGCGGGCGAGCTGGCGGCGTTTCTGGCGGCGCGGGAAGTGGCGCACCCGACGGTTGCCCTGTGGCGCTTCGACCGGGGCGGGGCGTTCCAGAAAGTGCACCACGGCCTGAAATACGAGGGCAAGTCGCGCTACGGCACAGCCCTCGGGCGGCTCGTGGGCGAGGCGTTCGGCGAGGCGCTGCGGGGCGTGCTCGTGCCCATCCCGCTGCACCGGCGGCGGCTGCTCGAACGGGGCTACAACCAGAGCCTCCTCATCGCGCGGGGCATGGCCGACGTGACGGGCCTGCCCGTCGCGCCCGACGGCCTGGCGCGCCTGCACTACGCCCGCACGCAGACGCGGCTGGGGCGCAAGGGCCGCGCCCTGAACGTCGCCCACGCCTTCGAGGCGCCGCCGGGTAGCGCCTGGCAGGGCCAGCGCGCCATTCTCGTGGACGACATCCTGACGACGGGCGCCACGCTGACGGCGGCGGCGCAGGCCCTCGAACGGGCGGGCGCGGCTGGGGTGCAGCAGGCCGTCGTGGCGTGGGCGCGCTGACACGCGGGCGCCCGGCGCGGAGTAACTTTCGGGCCTGCCTCGCGTAGAGCGCGCACCACATTCTGCCGCATGAGACGCACCATCGTTCGCTTCCAACTGATCCTCGTCCTCATCGCGGTCGGGCTCGTGGGCTACCGCTTCGTGCGCGGCACCCCGGCCCCCGAAGGCACCCTCGTCCTCCACGACCTCGACGCCGGCAGCCTGTCCGTGCGGACGCTCCACGTCAGCGGCCAGCCGCAGCGCTTTGCCGTCGAAGCCGTCGGCTCGTTCGACAGCCCCGACGCCCGCCGCCTGGAAGCGTACGCGTGGATCATAAACCGCGCCACGCGCGAACCCGTCTGGCAGATGACGCCCGCGCGCGCCACGCGCACCCGGGGCACCTTTGCCCAGCAGCGCGACACCATCACGCTCGGGCCGGGCACCTACGACGCCTTTTTCACCGCCTACGGCAATGCCGAAGACGAGGGCGGCGGGCTGTTCTCGACCAGCAACCGCTGGCGCAACAACCACAACCGCTGGAAGCTCGTCCTCAAAACGCTGGGCGACCCGGCCCTCGCCCGCAGCGCCGACACCGACCTGGACGAACTGGGGCCGCGCCCGCCGGGCCTCGTCTGGTCGAACGCGCCCGTGCGCGCCCGCGACGCCATGACGACGCTGCTGGTGCAGCGCCCGGCGCGCGTGAGGGTGTACGCCGTGGGGCAGTTCCGCGCCGGCACCGAGCCCACCCTCAGCATCCAGCGCGTGGGCACGCCGCAGCCCACCTGGGAGCTTGCCGCCGGCGACACCGAGCCCACTGACGGCGGCGCGGGCAACCGGCAGTTCAAGGGCGAAATCTCCCTCGACGCGGGGCTCTACGAGGTGCGCTACAACCGCCGCAACCCCGGCTGGGGCAACTGGCACGTCAACCCCCCCCTCGACGCGGGCGCGTGGGGCGTCACCCTGTCGAGCCCCGACAGCGGCGCCGTCGTCCGGTTTGCGCCTTTCGAAACCGTCCAGCCCGCCCTCGCCATCCGGCAGCCCGGCAACGACGAAGACCGCTCCGTCGCCTTCCGCGTGGCCCGGCGCCTGCCCGTGTACGTCTATGGCATGGGCGAGATGGACAGCCGCGAAAACCGCTACGACTACGGCTGGATCGAGACCGCCGACGGCGTGCGCGTGTGGGAGATGGAGTACGACGCGGGCGAGCACGCCGGCGGCGCGGGCAAAAACCGGCAGTCCGAGGGCTGGGTGACGCTCGACCCCGGGCTGTACGTGCTCCGCTACGTCAGCGACGGCTCGCACGCCTACGGGCATTTCAACAGCCAGGCCCCCGACCATCCCGAGCGCTGGGGCATCGCCCTGTTTACCGAGGCGCCCGGCGCCCTCACCGAAACCGACGTGCCGCCGCGCCGCCCTTCCTCCACCAGCGGTTCCGACGGCATTCCCGCGCCGCCCGATACCGAGGGGGCCCTCGTGGCGCTGCTGCGCACGGGCAACAACCAGCAGGTCGAAGAACCCTTCCGGCTCGACGCCCCCACCGACGTGCTGATCTACGCCACGGGCGAGATGGTGGGTGCCCAACGCTACGACTGGGCCGAAATTCTCGACGCCGAGGGCCGCGCCGTCTGGCAGATGACCGAGGACAACACCGAGCCTGCCGGTGGCGCGGATCGCAACCGCGTCTTTTCGGGTACCCTCTCGCTCGACCCCGGACGCTACACGCTGCGCTACCAGACCGACGACCGCCACGCCTACGGGGATTTCACCAGCGACGAGGCGCCCGCCTACCCGGCCTACTGGGGCGCCATCGTCAAGCCCGCCCGCGATTGATGCACGTCGAACTGACGATTCCCCTCCCCGACGCCCTCCACGACTGGCTGATCGCCGAACTGACCGACCTGGACTTCGAGGGTTTCGAGGAGGAGGACGAGACGCTGCGGGCCTTTATCCCCGCCCCGGGCTGGACGGACGTGAAGCGGCAGTGGCTCGAAGGGTGGCTGGCGGCGCAGGGCCTCGACCCGGTTTTCCACGAGCGCGTCGTGCGCGACCAGAACTGGAATGCCGATTTCGAGGCCACCATCACGCCCATCGTGGCCGGCCCGTTTGTCGTCCGCCCCACGTGGGCCGCGCCCCAAGCCATCCACCACGGGCTGACCGAAATCCTCGTCGACCCGAAGATGAGTTTCGGGACGGGCCACCACGAAAGCACGCGGCTGGTGCTGGGGCTGCTGCCGCACTTCGTCCGGCCCTACGCCCGCGTGCTCGACGCCGGCACGGGCACGGGCGTGCTCGCCATCGCCGCGCTCAAGCTGGGCGCCGCCCACGCCCTCGCCTTCGACATAGACCCGTGGGCCGAGGAAAACGCGGGCGAGAACTTCGCCCTCAACGGCGTCGAAGGCATGGCCGAGGTGCGCATCGGCTCGGTCGAGGTCGTGCCCGAAGGCGACTTCGACCTGGTGCTGGCCAACATCCACCGCGAGGTGCTGCTGGCCCTTTTGCCCGACCTCCACGCGCGCCTCAAAAGGGACGGCACGCTTATTCTGGCGGGCCTGCTCACCGCCGACGCCGACGCCATCCGCCGCGCCGCTGCCCGCCACGGGCTGGCCGCCGTGCGCGAGGCGCAGGAAGGCGCGTGGTGGGCCGTGGCCCTCGAAAACGTCGCCTGACGCGAATCTCCCGCTCCACCGACCCACATGCTGTACCACAACATTGGGGGCACGGCGGTGCCCGCGCTCGGCCTGGGCACGTACCAGCTTACGGGCGCGGCCTGCACCGAGGGCGTCGCCGACGCGCTCGCCCTCGGCTACCGCCACGTGGACACCGCCGCCATGTACGGCAACGAGGCCGAGGTGGGCGCGGGCCTGCGCCAGTCCGGCGTGCCGCGCGCCGACGTATTTCTGACCACGAAAGTCTGGATCGACCGCCTCGACGCGGCGGGCGTGCGCCGCAGCACCCACCGCAGCCTCGACGCGCTGGGCGTGGACTACCTCGACCTGCTACTCATCCACTGGCCCTCGCCCACCGTCCCGCTCGAAGAAACGCTCGGGGCGATGTTCGCGCTGCGCAGGGCAGGCAGCGTCCGGCACGTGGGCGTGAGCAACTTCCCGCCGGCGCTGCTCGAAAAGGCGTGCGCCCTCGGCCCCATCTTTGCCAACCAGGTCGAGTACCACCCGTACCTGAACCAGGACGCGCTGCTCGAAGCCTGCCGCGCGCAGGGCGTCCTTCTCACGGCCTACACGCCCCTCGCCAAAGGCCGCGTCACCACCGACCCGGCCATCGGGGTCATTGCCCGGCGGCACGGCAAGACGCCCGCGCAGGTCACGTTGCGGTGGCTGGTGCAACGCGGCGTAGCGGCCATCCCGAAGGCGCGCACGCCCGCGCACCGCCGCGCCAACCTCGACATTTTCGACTTCGCGCTTTCGGCGGACGAGATGGCGGAGATGGGCGCCCTCGCGCGCGGCCTGCGCACCGCCACGCCCTCTTTTGCGCCCGACTGGGGCTGAAACCGCCGGGCAGAAAGCAAAAGTCCTCCAAGCGTTTTCCAACCCTCGGAGGACCCTGGAGAAGCGCGGTGGCCTGCCCCGTCAGCCGCGCGGTTCGCGGGCGGCGCGCAGGTGCGGCGGCACGCCTCCCGAACCGTCGCCCGAGGCAGGGCGGTCCTCGTCGCGCCGCGCGGCGGCACGCGGGGCGGGCTCGGGCAGGTATTCGCGCGGAATGCGGGGCGTCTCGGCAAAGCGCCCGCGCTCGTCGAGCCGCACCCACTGCTGGGGCAGCTTGTAGAGGTAACGCCCGATGCCGAGGGCCGCGCCGGCGCGCTTCATCGCGTTCGAGAGGCCCCCCTTGACGGCCTCCACGTCCGTGTTGTCGGCGCCGTCCTCGCGCCACACCCAGTCGCCGTCGTCGTTTTTGAAGTAGATGCGGCAGATGACGCCGCCTTCGGGGCCTTGCCGGAACTCGTTTTTCCAGCCGCCCGGCCCGAACACCTCGTCCAGCCGCTCCTGCACGGCGCGGGCGGTGATGTACGCCATCGCCAGGCCCTTCGACTTGTCGCGCGTCGTGGCGCCGGGCTTCCACTCGATGTCGTCGGCGGGAAAGGGGTCGCTGAGATGAGTCCAGTTGATCATGACACGTGTCTGTTTGGTAAGCTGATGCAAGAAACGACCGGCGGGTGACAGCCATGTGTCGCAGGGCGCGGTGTGCGAATCTGGCAACGAAACCGCATCGTAACGGGCCGGGGGGAGACGCGGCGGGGCCGGCGGGGTGTACGGCCCCCTCCCTCTCCTGCACCCCGATGAAGTTCAGCTTCCGCGACACCTTCTCGCTGCTCAAAGACTCGTTTTCCGAGTGGAACGACGACGACGCGCTGCGCCACAGCGCTGCCCTCGCCTACTACACCGTGTTTTCCATCGCCCCGCTGCTCATCATCGTCGTGGCCGTGGCGGGGGCGCTGTGGCCCGAAAGCGGCGTGGCGAAGGCCCGCCTGATGACCGAGATCACGCGGACGGTGGGGCCTGATAGCGCGGGTTTCATCCAGGAGCTGCTCGACAACGCGCAGAAACCCGGCTCGGGCGGCATTTTCGCCACCGTCGTAGGCGTGGTGACCCTGCTGATTGGCTCGACCGTCGTTTTCGCGCAGCTTCAGGCGTCGCTCAACAGCATGTGGGAGGTAAAGCTGTCGCCCGATTACGGCATCAAAGGACTCATCATGGCGCGCGTGCTTTCGTTTGGATTGATCTTGACAATTGGCTTTTTGCTGCTCGTTTCGCTCGTGCTGACGGTTTTCATTTCGGCGCTGAGTTCGTTTATCGGAGCGGGTGGCGCGCTGGAACCGCTGTGGCAGACGCTCAACTTTCTCGTCTCGTTTGGCATCGTGACGCTGCTGTTTGCGATGATGTACCGCTACCTGCCCGACGCCGACATCGCGTGGCGCGACACGTGGATTGGCGCCCTCATCACGGCGTTTCTGTTTACGGTTGGCAAGCTCGGCATCGGGCTGTACCTGGGCAGCAGCAGCGTGGCGTCGTCGTACGGCGCGGCGGGGTCGCTGGTGCTCTTGCTGCTGTGGGTGTTCTACTCGGCGGCCATCTTCTTTTTCGGCGCCGAGGTGACGCAGGTGTTTGCGCGGCGCTTTGGCAAGGGCATCCTGCCCTCGAAACACGCCGTGCGCGTGGTGCAGGAAACCGTCGAGACGACGCGCGAAGAGGCCCAGCGGCTGGCCCGCACGTCCAGCCACGCCGACCATCCGCGCGTGGGCGCCGTCGCGCAGCCATCAGCCAAGACCTCCATTCTCAAGCGCAGCGCGCCTTTTGCCGCCGCCTTTATCGTGGGCCGCCTCACCAAACGGCGCCGCGTCGAGGTCGTCAAAAAGTTCGTCCGCTGACCTTTTCCGTTTTCCAAGCCCTCGACCGCCATGCACAAGCACCCCGAATCTTTCCCGCCGCAGCACCAGGACGACCACCCCGGCCACGAGCACGAGATGAAGCCGGAGCCGCAGTACAGCGCGCCGTTCTACAAAGGCAGCGGCAAGTTGCAGGACAAGGTGGCCCTCATCACGGGCGGCGACAGCGGCATCGGGCGGTCCGTGGCCGTCCTTTTTGCCCGCGAGGGCGCCGACGTGGCCATCGTCTATCTCGACGAGCACGAGGACGCCGCCGAGACGCGCCGGCTGGTCGAGGCCGAGGGGCGCCGCTGCGTCGCCATCGCCGGCGACATTGGCGAGGCGACGTTCTGCCAGGCCGTCGTGGACAAGGTGCTCGCGCAGTTCAAAAAGCTCGACGTGCTCGTCAACAACGCGGCCTTCCAGCAAAGCGTCGAAAAGCTCGAAGACCTGCCGCACGAGCAGCTCGAGCGCACCTTTCGCACCAACGTTTTCGGCCCGTTTTACCTGACGCAGGCCGCCCTCCCGCACCTGAAAAAAGGCAGCGCCATCATCAACACGTCGTCCGTCGTCGCCTTCAAGGGCAACCCGACGCTGATTGATTACAGCGCCACGAAAGGCGCCCTCTTGGCCTTTACGCGGGCGCTTTCGGGGCAGCTTGCCGAGCGCGGCATCCGCGTGAATGCCGTCGCCCCCGGCCCCATCTGGACGCCCTTCATTCCCAGCGCCTTTCCGCCCGAAGACGTCGCGACGTTCGGGCAGAACACGCCGCTGGGGCGCGCGGGGCAGCCCGAGGAGGTGGCGCCCGCGTACGTGTTTCTCGCCGCCGAGGACGGCTCGTACGTGACGGGGCAGACCATCCACGTCAACGGTGGCGACGTGGTGGGAGGCTGACGTGGCGGCCACCCGCGCCCGCTGGAAGCCGCCCCGCCCCGAGCGCACCGCGCAGCGGGCCGGGCTCGTGTACGTCACCGACGCCGAGCCCGGCATCCGCCGCGAAAGCCGGGGTGAGGGCTGGGCGTATTTCTACCCCAACGGGCGGCCCGTGCGCGACCGGGCCACGCGGGCCCGCATCGCCGCGCTCGCCATTCCGCCCGCGTACACCGACGTGTGGATCTGCCGCGACCCCAACGGCCACTTGCAGGCCACGGGCCGCGACGCCCGGGGCCGCAAGCAGTACCGCTACCACCCCGGCTGGCAGGCGGCGCGCAGCCAGACCAAGTTCGGGCGGATGCGCGCTTTTGGCGAGGCCCTCCCCGCCCTGCGCCGCGCCCTCGACGCGCACCTGCGCCAGAAAACGCTGAGCCGCGAAAAGGTGCTCGCCCTCGTCGTGACGCTGATGGACCGGACGCTGATCCGCGTGGGCAACCGCGCGTACGCCCGCGACAACGGCTCGTACGGCCTGACGACGCTGCGCGACAGGCACGCCCGCGTCGAGGGCGGGCGCGTCACGTTCTCGTTCAAGGGCAAAAGCGGCAAGCGGCACGCCATCACCCTTACCGACCGGCGGCTGGCGCGCCTCGTCAAGCAGTGCCGCGACATCCGGGGCTACCCGCTTTTCCAGTACGTGGACGAGGACGGCACGCGCCACCAGGTGGAATCGGGCGACGTGAACGCCTTTTTGCAGGAGGTGACGGGGCAGCCCTTCACGGCGAAGGATTTCCGCACGTGGGGCGGCACGGTCTGCGGCGCCGTTTTTCTGAGCCGGCTGGACGGGGCCGAGACGCCCGCCGAGCGCAAAAAGGCGACGCAGGACATGGTGCAGTGCGTGGCCGAAAAGCTGGGCAACACCGTGGCTGTGTCGCGCAAGTACTACGTCCACCCCGCGCTTTTCGAGCAGTTCGAGAGCGGCAGCTTTGCCCGGACGTGGGCGCGCTGCGCCGAGGGCAGCCATCCGCCCGAACTCGACGCCGAGGAAGCGGCGCTGCTGCGCTTTCTCGAAAAGACGGGCGCCCCATGACCTCGCGCCGCGACCGGGTGCCGTTCGACCCGCGCCACTTCGAGAAACAGGCCGAAAAGCGCGGCGAGACCACAACCCTCGCCAGCGTGTTTGGCGGGATTTACGCCGCGCGCCACTGGGCGGCGGAATCCCCATCGGGCGAGGGCGCCGCGCCCGCGCAGACGGCCCGGCTGGAAGCCGAGCTGCCCGCGCTGCTGCACCACATCGGCGCCACGCACCTGCTCGACGCGCCCTGCGGCGATTTCGGCTGGATGCAGCGCGTCAACCTGGCGGGCATTGATTACACCGGCGCCGACATCGTGCCCGAGCTCGTCGCCGAAAACCAGGCGCGCTACGGCAGCGCGCACCGCCGCTTCGTCCCCCTCGACCTGACGCGCGACGCCCTGCCGCCCGCCGACGTGCTGCTGTGCCGCGACCTCTCTGTCCACCTCTCGTTTGCCGACATCTGGCGGGCGCTGCGTAACGCGCGCCGGAGCGGCATCCCCTGGCTGCTCACGACCACGTTTCCCGGCGAAGGGCGCAACGAGGACATCACGTCGGGCGACTGGCGGCCCCTGAATTTCGAGCGGGCGCCGTTCGCGTTTCCGCCGCCCACCGCACTTCTCGTCGAGGGCTGCACCGAGGGCGGCGGCGCCTTTGCCGACAAAAGCCTGGGCCTGTGGCCCCTCGCCCGGCTGCGCGTGTAGGTGTACCTTGCGCCTCCCTTTCGCCCCGCCCCGATGCCCGCCACCGTCCGCCTCGTCAACGCCGTGTTTTACGCCCACCACGGCGTCATGCAGGAAGAACACCGCATCGGCGGGCGCTACGAGGTGGACGTGGCCCTCGACGTGGACGTGGACGAGGCCGCCCGCCACGACAGCCTGGCCGAGACCGTTGATTACGAAAAGGTGTACGCCCTCGCGCGCCGCATCGTGATGGAAAACCGGTTCTACCTCATCGAAAGGCTGGCGTACCTCATCGCCCACGGCGCCCTCGAACTCTACCCCGCCGTCGCCGCCGTGGCCGTGACCGTCCGCAAGCCCAACCCGCCCGTGGGCGGCACGGTGGACCGCGCCGAGGTGACGTACCGCGTGGCGCGGCAGTAGCACGCGCTTACCACCCCGCGACGGGCACCTGCTGCGTGAGGCAGTGGAGGGCGCCCTGGCCCCAGATCACGTCGCGGCACGGGATGGGGACGACTTCGCGGCCCGCAAACAGGCGCGCCAGCGTGGCAAGGGCGGGGGCGTCGGCGGGGTCGTCGAAGGTGGGCACGAGCACGACGCCATTCGCGACGTAGAAGTTGGCATAAGAGGCCGGCAGCCTGAGCCCGCGCGTCACGACGGGGCGCGGCATGGGCAGCGTCTCCACGCGCAGCGGTCGCCCGTCGAACAGCGTCATCGTGTGGAGCAGTTCGAGGTTGTGCTGGAGCGCGTCGTAGTTGTCGTCCAGCCTATCCTCCTCCACGACCGTCACCACGGTATCCTCGGCAACGAAGCGCGTCAGGTCGTCCACGTGGCCGTCGGTATCGTCGCCTTCGATGCCCTGCCCCAGCCACAGCACCTGGCGGGCGCCCAGAAACCGCCCGAGCACCCCTTCCAGGTCGGCCTGCGACAGGCCGGGGTTGCGGTTGGGATGCAACAGGCACGCCTTCGTGGTGAGAATCGTCCCGGCGCCGTTGGGTTCGATGGAGCCGCCTTCGAGCACGATGCCGCCTTCGATGACAGGCGCCTCGAAAATGCGCGCCATCTCGCGGCCCACGCGGGCGTCGAGGCTGTGGGCGTACTTGCCGCCCCACGCGTTGAAGCCCCAGACGGTCGCCGCCCGCGCGCCCGTGTCGCGGTGTTTGACGAAAAGGGCGCCGTGGTCACGCGCCCACGCGTCGTCGGTGGGGACGGGGAAGAAGCGCACGTCGCCGCGCACGCCGGCGGCGTCGAGCACGCCGCGCACGTGCGTTTCGTGGCGGGCGTCGAGCGTGCCGATGCACACGGTTTCGCGCGGCGCGAGGGCGCGCACGGCGAGGGCGAGGGCCTTTTCGACCTGGGGCAGCTCGTGCGGCCACGTATCCTCGCTGTGCGGCCACGACCACCACGTGGCCTCGTGCGGCGCCCACTCGGCGGGCATCAGGAAGGGCGTGGGGTCGGGCAGAGCGGTCATTCGTCCTGGGTGATTGGTCATTGGACTGTCTTCACCAGTGACCAGCCTCCAATGACCCATAACAATTGAAAAAGGCCGCTGCGCGGGGCAACGGCCTTTTCTGAGTGGCGGGGGGGGGATTCGAACCCCCGACCTTCGGGTTATGAGCCCGACGAGCTACCTCTGCTCCACCCCGCGATGTAAGGCTTGCATGATACGAAACCCCGCTCTGCCGTCAAATTGAGCACCTGTGAAGAAAGGCGCCGCGCCGCCGGCCCCGCCCGCGCCTGCTGTGTCAACTTTGCTGGAAGCGCTACCGGAGGCGCCCGTCGCAGTTGCGCGCACCCCTGCCGCTGTCAGACCTTGCCTCCATTCCAACCTGCCCCGCCGCATGGCCACGCTGCACCCGTTCCGCGCCCTCCGCCCCACGCCCGAAAAGGTCGAAGAAGTGGCCTGCGTGCCCTACGACGTAATTGATACCGACGAGGCGCGCATTCTCGCCAGTGGCAAGCCGCTCTCGTTTCTGCACGTCGTCCGCCCCGAGATAGACCTGCCCCCGGGGACGGACGAGCACGCGGACGCGGTGTACGAAAAAGGCGCCGCGAACCTGCGCGCCTATGCCGGCAGCGACGCGAGCATCCGCGAAGGCGTGCCCGCGCTGTACGTGTACCGGCTGGTGATGAACGGGCGCGAGCAGACCGGCCTCTACGGCTGCGTGGGTGTGCACGACTACGACGACGACACCATTCTCAAGCACGAGAAAACGCGCGTGGACAAGGAGGACGACCGCACGCGCCACCTGCTCGCCCAGCAGGCCCACGCCGAGCCCGTGATGCTGGCCTTCCGCGACGACGACAGCGTGCAGGCGCTCGTGGACGAGGCAAAGGGCGCCGTGCCACTTTACGACTTCGAGGCCTCCGACGGCATCCGCCACACGGTCTGGCGCGTGAACCACCCCGAAGCACTTGTCGAGGCGTTCGGCGCCATCGAAAAGCTGTACGTGGCCGACGGGCACCACCGCTGCAAGGCCGCCAGCCGCGCCTTCCACGCGACGGAGGGCGCCGCGCCGGACGACGAGATCGCGTTTTTCCCCGCCGTCCTCTTTCCCGCCGGGGCAATGCAGATTCTGCCCTACAACCGCGTCGTGTACAGGCTGCCCGGCGGCGCCGGGGCGTTTCTCGACGCGCTGCGGGCGCGCTTCGACGTGAAAAACGACGTGCCGCCCGTGCCGCCCGCGCCCGGCGACGTGTCGGTTTACCTCGACGGGCGCTGGTACGGCTTTACCCTCCCCGCCACGCAGCGCGGCGCCGTGGCCGACCGTCTGGACGTGGCGCGGCTGGGCGAGTTCGTCCTCGAACCTCTGCTGGGCATCGCCGACCCGCGCACCAGCCAGAACATCGGCTTCGTGGGCGGCATCCGGGGTACGGCGGAGCTGGAAAAGCGCGTGGACGAAGGCCGCGCCGAGGCCGCCTTTTCCGTCTATCCCACTTCGATGGACGAACTTTTCGCCGTCTCGGACGCGGGCGAACTCATGCCGCCCAAGTCCACCTGGTTCGAGCCCAAGCTGCGCAGCGGCCTGCTGGTGCATCTTTTCGAGTAGGTGGACGCTCGCGCTGCTCGCTTGTTGACGGGCGCTGCGCGCCCTTGTCGTGGGTAGGATCTCACGGCACCTGTCCAACCAACGACAAGCGAGCGCAGCGAGCGACTACCTACCACCCACAACCCACACTTCCATGCGCATCCTCATCGCCGACAAACTCTCCCCTTCCGCCCAGGCGGCGCTTGAAAGCGCGGGGCACGACGTGGTCAGCCGGCCCGGCCTCAAAGGCGACGCCCTCGCCGACGCGCTGCGCGAAACGGCGCCCCAGGTGCTTGTCGTCCGCTCGACAAAGGTGGACGCGGCGGCGCTCGGGGCCAGCCCGCGCCTCGAACTCGTCGTGCGCGCCGGCGCGGGCGTGGACACGATAGACGTGGAAGCCGCCTCGGCACGCGGCATTTTCGTGGCCAACTGCCCCGGCAAAAACGCCGACGCCGTGGCCGAACTCGCCCTCGGGCTGCTGCTCTCGCTCGACCGCCGCCTGCCCGACAACGTGGCCGACGCCCGCGCGGGGCGGTGGCGCAAAGGGGCCTATGGCAAAGCGGCGGGCGTCAAAAGCCGGACGCTGGGCGTCGTGGGCGTGGGCGCCATTGGCGAAGGCGTCATCCGGCGGGCGCTTTCCTTCGGGATGCGCGTCGTGGCGTGGAGCCGCTCGCTCACGCCCGAAAAGGCGCGGGCGCTGGGCGTCGAGCGCGCCGAAAGTCCCCTCGAAGCCGTCCGGCAGGCCGACGCCGTGACGCTGCACGTAGCCTCGACGCCCGACACGCGCGGACTGGCCGACCGCGCCTTTTTCGAGGCCATGCGCGACGGGGCCTTTTTCATCAACACGACGCGCGCCGACGTGGTGGACGAGGAGGCCCTTGCGTGGGCCCTTGAACACAAAAACATCCGCGCCGCCCTCGACGTGTTCGCGGGCGAGCCGGCGGGCGCCGAGGCGGACTTTTCGCACGCCCTGGCCTCGCATCCCGGCGTGTACCTGACGCACCACATCGGCGCCTCGACCGAGCAGGCCCAGGAAGCCATCGCCGACGAGGCCGCCCGCATCGTGAATACCTACGCCGCCACGGGGCGCGTGCCCAACTGCGTCAACATTGCGCAGCGCTCGC
>CBDUCD010000037.1:0-13874 GCA_965365535.1 uncultured Rhodothermales bacterium
CAGGCCGTGGACGCCTTCAAGTTCACGCTCGGCATTCCCGTCGAGCAGCCCGTGCGGCTCGTGGGCGCCCTTGAAGCCGACGAGCTGGGGCGCCTGGCGACGGTCTCGACCGACGACCTCGTCGCGGCGGCGCTCCAGAACCGCCCCGACATAGACGCCGCCTCGCTCGCCATCGCCCTGCGGCAGATAGACCGCGACATCACGCGGGCCGGCTACCTGCCCACGCTCAGCGCTTTTGCGAATCTGGGCTACAGCGGCTCGGTGCCCGACAACCGCACGCGCATCATCCGCGACCCCGCCGACCCCGACAACCCGTTTGCCTTTTCGGAAAGCACGAACGGCTTTTTCTCCGACGGCTACTGGCAGCCCTCCGTCAACGTCGGCCTGCGGCTGTCGTGGAGTTTGTTCAGCGGCTTCCGGACGGCGGCGCAGGTGCAGCAGCGCCAGATCGCGCTCGAGAAAGCCCGCATTGACTACGCGCGGACGGTCGAGAGCGTGCGGCTCGAAGTCGAGCGCGCCCGGCAGAACGTCGAGAGTGCGCGCACGCGCATCCTGACGCAGCAGCAGAACGTCGAGCGCGCCGAACTCAACTACCAGTTTGCCGACCAGCGGCTGGGCGAGGGCGTCGCGCAGCCGCTCGAAGTGCGCGAGGCGTCCGACCAGCTCGACCAGAGCCGCCTGTCGTACATCCAGGCCGTCCACGACTACCTCAGCGCCCGCAGCGCCCTCGAAGCCGCCATCGGCACGCGCCTCAGTGGCCCCGAAGGGCTGCTGCGCACCGCGGTGCGGTAGCGTCATTTGTCCCTCGTCACTGGTCATTAGTTCTCGGCCAGTGACCCGTGACCTGATGACAAGTGACCCATGACGATTGACCATTTTCTCACCCCATCAACTCCCATGACTTCTCGCCCCTTTTTCGGCTTTGCCCTTGCTGCCGCCCTCGTGCTGATGGGCTGCTCCGGCGCCGACACCGCCTCGGAAACGGCGCCCGCCGCGCGCACGATTCGCGTCGAGACGATGACGGTGCAGCCCACGGCTTTCGAGGACGTGATCGAGATCACGGGCACCATCACGGCAACCGACGACGCCATCCTGTCCGCCCGCACGGCAGGCACCATTACGATGGTGCGGGCGCTGGGCACGCGCGTGCCCGCCGGCGGCCTCGTCGCCCAGATAGACCCGCTGCTGGCCCAGGCCGCCGCCACGCAGGCCGAGGCCCTCGTCGCCCAGGCCGAGGCGCAGTTCAACCTGGCGCGGGACAACTTCCGGCGGCAGGAAGGATTGTACCGCGACTCCATCATCTCCGCCATCGAGTTCGAGACGATCCGCGCGCAGCAGGCGACGTCGCAGGCGGGCCTGGCGCAGGCGCGGGCGGCGCTTGCGCAGGCGCAGCAGCAGCTGGCCAACACGCGCGTGCTGGCGCCCTTTGCGGGCACGGTCGAGGAGCAGCTGGCCGAGCGCGGCGAGACGGCAGCCCCCGGCACGCCCATCGTCCGCATCGTCTCGACGGGGCGCGTCAAGGTGACGGCAGGCGTGCCCGAGCGCTACGCGGGCGACATTGCCGTCGGCGACGCCGTCGAGGTGCGCCTCGACGCGTACGGCGGCGAGACGCGCACGGGCCGCGTGACGTTCGTGGGCAGCGCCGTTGACCCGGCCAGCCGCACGTTTCCCGTCGAGGTCGAACTCAACAACGCCGAGGGGCGGCTCAAGCCCGCGATGGTGGCGACCGTGCTGGTGCAGCGCGACCGCATCGAAAACGCCCTCGTGGTGCCGCGCGCCGCCCTCCAGCGCGACGAGGACGGGCAGAGCCTCTACGTGGCCGTCCGCACCGACAGCGCCGTCGTGGCCGCGCGCCGCCGCGTCGAGGTGGGGCCGGGTTACGGCGCCGACGTGGTGATCACGAAGGGCCTCGCGGCGGGCGACGAGGTGGTCGTCGTCGGGCAGAACAACGTCACCGAAAACGAGCGGCTCGACGTGGCCGCGACGCGGCAGCGCGTAGGCGCCCCGGCCTCTGCCGCGCAGTAGGGCTGGCGGTTCAGGGTCGAAAACGCCCCGCGAACCCCGAATCTCCAACCTCCCGACTTCCCACCCGCGAACCGTATGAAAATCACCGACGTCGCCATCAAGTACCGCACCACGGCGCTGGTACTCACCGCGCTGCTCGTCATCGGCGGGCTCTACGCCTACGTCACGATCCCGAAAGAGGCGCAGCCCTCTATCGAGATTCCCAACATCATCGTGACGACGGTGTACCCCGGCGCCTCGCCCGACGACATCGAGAGCCTCATCACCCAGAAAATCGAGCAGGAGATTCAGGGCATCTCGGGCATCAAGGAAATCCGCTCCACCTCGACCGAGGGCGTCTCCTCCATCGTCGTCGAGTTCGAGCCCGACGTGAAGATGGACGACGCCTACCAGAAGGTGCGCGACAAGGTCTCGACGGCCGAGAGCGACCTGCCCACCGACCTGCAGGAAGAACCCATCGTGTCGGAGATAGACCTGTCCGAGACCCCCATCATGTCGGTCAACCTGGCGGCGCCCTACGGCATTGCGCGCCTGAAAGAGGTGGCCGAGGACTTGCAGGACGAGATCGAGGCGATTCCGTCCGTGCTCGAAGTGGACCTCATCGGCGCGCTCGACCGCGAGGTGCAGGTCAACGTG
This sequence comes from uncultured Rhodothermales bacterium, assembly GCA_965365535.1. Lineage (GTDB taxonomy): Bacteria > Bacteroidota > Rhodothermia > Rhodothermales > BA12 > CBDUCD01. The sequence continues at coordinate 2,662 of CBDUCD010000037.1, forward strand.
GACCTGGCGCGCTTGCAGGGCTACAACCTCGCCTTCGACGACCTGGTAAAGGCCATCTCGGGCGAAAACGCCAACATTCCGGGCGGCTCGGTTGACGTGGATCGGGAAAACTACCTCGTGCGCGTCAACGGGCAGTTCAGCGACCCCGCCGAGATCAACGACGTCGTGGTCAAGGCGCCCGGCGGGCGGCCCATTTACGTCCGCGACGTGGCCACGGTGGACTTTGGCTTCAAAAAGCGCGAAAGCTACGCCCGCCTCGAAGTGCTCAAAATCAAGAACGAGGACGGCTCCTACACGCGCATCCCCGCCCAGAGCCAGCGCTTTCTCGAGGTCATCACCCTCAACGTCAAAAAGCGCTCGGGCGAGAACATCCTCGAAACCGCGGGCCGCGTGCGCGAGCTGCTGGACTCGACGCCGTTTCCCCAGGGCACGCAGGTAACCGTCACGGGCGACCAGTCGGAAAACATAGACACGCTTGTCAAGGATTTGGAAAACAACATCATCGCGGGCCTCATTTTCGTGGTGACGGTGCTGCTGTTTTTCCTGGGCGTCCGAAACGCGACGCTCGTGGGCGTGGCCATTCCGCTTTCGATGCTGATCTCGTTTATCGTGCTTCAGGCGCTGGGCTACACGCTCAACTTCATCATCCTGTTTTCGCTCATCATCGCCCTCGGGATGCTGGTAGATAACGCGATTGTGATCGTCGAAAACATCTACCGTTTTCGTGAGGAAGGGTACGGGCGCTTCGAGGCGGCGCGGCTGGGCACGAAAGAAGTCGCCATCCCCGTGACGACGAGCACGCTGACGACGCTGGCGGCCTTTGCGCCCATGCTGCTCTGGCCCGGCATCATCGGCAAGTTCATGAGCTACATGCCGCTCACGCTCATCATCACGCTTACGTCGTCGCTCGTCGTCGCACTCGTGTTCAACCCCGTGCTGACGGGCGTTTTCATCCGCCTCGAAGGCGAGGAGGCGCCCCGGCGCACGCGCGCGGCGCGAATTACGGCGTACGTGCTCGTGGCGTTCGTGGCCGCCATCGTGCTGCTGGTCAACTGGAAGACGTTCGTGGTGCTGGCCCTGCTCATCCCCGCGCTGTACTTCCTGCACACCCGCGTCATGGTGCCCATCGCCAACCGTTTCATGACGCACACGCTGCCGCGCGGCATCGCGGCGTACCGGCGTTTTCTGGAGTGGATGCTTTACCGCGACTACTCGGCGCGGCGGGCGCTGCTGCGCAACAGCCTGGCGATGTCGCTTTTCACCGTCGGCTTTCTCGTGCTCGTCGTGGGCGGGCTGGTGGCCATGCTCTCGCGGGTGGGCGGCATCGCCCTCGCGGCGCTGGGCGGACTGCTGCTCGTAGCGGGCGTGCTGGGCATTTTCGCGCACACGCTGGAAAGCCTGTACCTGGGCGGCAAAACCACCGTCAAGGCCGGCCTCATCTTTGGCGGCGTGATGCTGGCGATTCTGGCGGCGATGTATTTCAGCCCGAAGGAAGTGCACCTCGCCGAGATTGCCGAGCTGATGGCGCTGCCCGCCATCGTCGTGGCCGTGGGCGCGCTGGGATGGGTGCTGGGCTCGGAAAAGCGCCAGACGCTGATCCTGACCGACAACCGCGCCCGCCTGCTCACGGGCACGCTGGGGGCGCTTTTCTCCATCGTCATCCTGTTCGCGCTCGTGCCCACGGGAACGGAGTTTTTCCCCACGACCGACCCCAACCAGGTCATCGTCACGCTCGAAAACGCCCTCGGCACGACCCTTGAAACCAGCAACGCGACCGCCGAGCAAGGCCGCGCCCGCATCGAGGCGCTGCTGGCCGACGACCCCGACGACAAGGAAAACGTGAAAGACGTGCTCGTGAACGTGGGCGTGGGCGGAGACGCCCTGTTCGGCGGCGGGTCGGCCTCGCCCGAGCGCAGCCGCATCACGCTCAACATGGTGGATTACGGCGACCGCGCCGTTGCCTCGACGGGCACGCTGGCCCGGCTGCGCGAGCAGCTTCAGGGCATTCCCGGCGCCGACATCACGATTGACCAGGACCAGGGCGGGCCGCCCACGGGCAAGCCCGTCAACATCGAAATCACCGGCCCCGAGTTTGCCGAAATCCAGCACATCGCCCGCGACATCAAGGCGCAGATGCAGCGCTGGAGCGAAACGGGCGAGATTCCCGGCCTCGTGGACGTGCAGGACAACCTGAACGCCGGGCGCCCCGAGTTGCAGGTGCGCGTTGACCGCGCCCGCGCCGCCCAGTTCGGCCTCTCGACGCAGAAGGTGGCCCAGACCGTCCGCGCCGCCATCAACGGCGCCGAGACGGGCAAGTACCGCGACGGCGAGGACGAGTACGACATCACCGTGCGCCTGGCCGAAAATGAGCGGCAGAGCCTGGAAAGCATCCGCAACCTGACCATTCTCGACGAAGGCCAGCAGGTGCCCCTTACCGCCGTCGCCACGCTCGAAACCGCCGGCGGGCTGGGCTCCATCACCCGCCTCGACCTGGAGCGCGTCGTGACCGTCACGGGCGACGCGGCGCCGGGCGCCAATGGCAACGCCATTCTCGCCCAGGTGCAGGCGCGCCTCGACACGTACCAGAAAGGCCTGCCGCCGGGCTATGCCCTCTCGTACACGGGCGCGAGCGAAGAACAGGCCGAGTCGTTCTCGTTTCTGACGACCGTGCTACTTATCGCCGTCGCGCTCATCTTCATGATCATGGTGGCGCAGTTCAACTCCGTCTCGGCGCCCTTTATCATCATGGTGGCCGTGGGGCTGAGCCTGACGGGCGTGCTGCTCGGCCTCATCCTGACGCGCACGCCGTTCGGGCTGATGACGTTTATCGGCGTGATTTCGCTGGCCGGCATCGTCGTCAACAACGGCATCGTGCTCATTGACTACACGATGCAACTGCGCGACCGGGGCCTGACCAAGCACGACGCCATTATCGAGGCGGGCGCCACGCGCCTGCGCCCCGTGCTGCTGACGGCCCTGACGACGGTGATCGGGCTCGTGCCGCTCACCTTTGGCATCAACTTCGACTTCGTTGGATTGCTGACGGCCTTCGACCCCATTCCCGGCAAGTTTATCGGCAGCGAGAACACGCAGTTCTGGGGGCCGATGGGCACGTCCATCATCGCCGGCCTGACCTTCGGCACGTTTCTCACGCTCGTCATCGTGCCCGTGATGTACTCGACGTTCGACTCCGTAGCGATGCGCGTGGGGCGCCTGCTCACGGGCCACGACGTGGCCCTCGCCCACCACCTCGACCCCGACGACGAGCCCGAGGGCGACGGCGTGCCCACGGATGGTTTCGTGCCCGTAGGCCAGCCCACCAGGGAAATCTGACGGGCGCTTGTCCCGAAGCCCGGTAGCCGTAGGGGTGTGCCGCGGCCTGCGGGTTTGGTGCGGCCTGTGGTGTCACCCGCGGTGACCGTAGGGGCGTGCCGCGGCACGCCCCTGCGCCCCGCCGAGCGGAAACGCGGAGGCGACGCCCGGCAGCGTGCCCGAACATGGGGAGCGACGCCCGGCGACGCTGTGTAGGGGCGCAATTAATTGCGCCCCTACGGCTGCGGCCAGACGCGACCTTTTCCCCATTTTCAAAGAAACGCCGAAGTCGCGCAACAGGTGGGCGGCGCGGAAACCGGCTGGCCGCGCCCGTCATTCAGTCCGCACTGAACGAACTGAATACCAGAAACCGTGGACACCGTCGCCGAGACCTTTGTCGAGACGCTGGGGCTGCACTACGAGTCGGCGGGGATGCCGCGCATCGCGGGGCGCCTTATCGGCCTGCTGCTGATGGACGGCGGCGAGCATTCGCTGGACGCGCTGGCGGCGCTGCTGCAGGTGAGCAAGGCTTCCATCAGCACGAACGCCCGGTTGCTGGAGCAGCGCGGACTCGTCGAGCGCGTGGCGCGGCCCGGCGACCGGCGCGACTACTACCGCATCCGGGCGCACCCGTGGGATCAGCTTTTCGCGTTCGTGAGCGAGCGCATCGCGGGCGCCCGGCAGATTTTCGACGCGGCCACCGAGGCGCTGCCCGCCGGCGATCCGGCGCGGGCGCGCATTGCCGACTGGGCCGCCTTTTACGCGTTCCTCCTCGACGTTCTCGACCGCCACACGGCGCGCTGGCGCGAGCAGCACGGCGCCTGACGCCTTCTCTTTTTCGCTTTTCCATGTCTCGTACCGTGTCTCGTACCGTTTCGGCTTTTGCCCTTTTGCTGGCGCTGAGCGCGCCCACGCTTTCCGCGCAGCCCGTCTCCCCCACGCCCGACACCCTCGTGCTGACGCTTCCGCAGGCGGTGCAGCGCGCCCTTTCGCAGAGCGAAGAGGTGGCCCTGGCGCGCTCGCAGGTGCGGATGGCGGCGGCGCAGATCCGGCAGGCGTACGCGTCGCTGTTTCCGCAGGTGAACGGCAGCGCGGGCTACACGCGCACCCTCGCCTCGGCCTTCGACACGGGCGGCGGCTTTTCGCTGCCCGACTCGCTGCGGTTCAGTCCCGACCCGACGGCGTCGGTCGAGGAGCGCCTCAAATACCTCGAAGACAAGACGCCCGTCGCGGCGCTGGGCGCGCTGGGCAGCCTGTTCAGCAACCTGCCTTTCGGCCAGGAAAACGCCTACCAGTTTGGCCTTTCGGGCTCGCAGACGCTGTTTTCGGCGCAGGCGGGCGTGGGCGTGAAGATTGCGAAGCTGGTGCGCAGCGCGGCCCGGCTGGGTGAAACCGAGGCCGTGGCCGACCTGCGGCTCCAGGTGGAGCAGGCGTACATCCAGGTGCTCGTGGCCCGCGAACTCGTCGGCATCTCCGAGGCCGCCATTGCCCAGGCGCAGGCGTTTCTCGAACAGGAGCAGCTCCGGCTGCGCGCCGGGCGGGCCTCGGAACTCGAAGTGCTGCGCGCCGAGGTGGACCTGGAAAACCTGCGGCCCCAGCTCGTCCAGGCCCAGAACGCCGCCGACCTGGCCATGCTGAACCTGAAAAGGCTGGCCAACATCCCGTTCGGCCAGCCCGTCGCGCTTTCGTCTCCGCTGACGCTGCCCTCGCCCGACCGGCTGGCCGAGGCCGACCTCGACCCCGCCGCCCTTATCGGGCAGCGAGCGGCGCTTCAGGCGTTCGAGCAGCAGGTGGCCGTGCGCGCGCAGCAGGTGCGTTTGCAGCAGGCCGCCTACCTGCCCAGCGTGTCGCTTTCGACGAACTACGGGCGCACGCTCTACCCTTCCAGCGCGTTTGCCTTCGACAACACCTTGCGCAAGGACTGGACGGTGAGTGTAGGCGTGCAGGTGCCCATTTTCGACGGCTTCCGGCGGCGCAGCCAGGTGCAGCAGGCGCGCGTGGAACTCGAACAGGCGCAGTTTCAGCTCGAACAGCTACGCGAAAGCCTGCGCCTCCAGATCGAGCAGGCCCTGGCCGAAAAGCGCCGCGCCCGCTCCCTCATCGCCGCCCGGCAGCGGACGGTTGCGCAGGCCGCCCGCGTGTACCGGCTGACGGGGCTGCGCTACGAGCAGGGCATCGCCACCCAGCTTGAAGTGTCGAATGCCCGCCTCGCCCTTTTGCAGGCGCGCAGCAACCTCGTGCAGGCCCTCGCCGACTTCTACATCGCCGACACGGACGTCATTCGCGCCGCCGTGACGCCCGAGCAGATCGGGACGGGCTTCTCGCTTCCCGAGGGCGACCCGCTGCCCGGCATGGACGATTTGCCCGGCAACGGCGCGCCCGGCGATGGCCTGCCCGGTGGCACGCCGGCGCCCGGCACCGTTCCGGCAGGCAACCAGTAACTCCTTCTGCATCGCACGCTTTTTCACGCCTCACGTTTATGCTTACCCATCTCCTTTCCGCGCTCTGGCGCCTTTTTCCGCTGCTGGCGCTGTTGCTGCTGGCCGCCTGCTCCAAACCGGGCAGCGAGGCCGTCTCCGAAGAAGAGGCCCCGCTCGTGCTGGCGCCCACCGACGTGGCGCGCGTCGAGACGGGCACCCTCACGACGGGCGTGGCCCTCACGGGCACGCTCGACCCGTGGCAGACGGTCGAGGTAAAGGCCCAGGTGGCCGGCACCATTGGCGCGCTGCGCGTGCAGGAAGGCGACCGCGTGGCCGCCGGCACGGTGCTGGCCACCATTACGGCGCAGGGCGTGCAGAGCCAGGCCAGCAGCAGCCGCGCCGCCGTGGCCGCCGCCGAGGCGCAGCTGGCCCTCGCGCGCGAGCAGGCCGAGTCCGCCGAGCTGCTTTTCAACGAGGGCGCCCTGTCGCGGCTGGACTACCAGGCGGCGCAGGCGGGCGTCGAGGCGGCCCTGGCGCAGGTGGCGGCGGCGCGCTCGCAGGCGTCGGGCGCCCAGGAGCAGGCGGGCCGCACGACGCTGCGCAGCCCCATCGGCGGGGCCGTGAGCAGCCGGCAGGTCGAGATGGGCGAGGCCGTCAACCCCGGCCAGACGCTGTTCACCATCGTCAACACGCAGTCGCTCGAACTCAACGCCCAGGTGGGCGTGGCCGAGGCGGCGCGCATCAAAACGGGCGATGCCGTCGAGTTTCGCATTGACGCCTACCCCGACCAGCCCTTCCGCGGAACCGTCTCGCGCATCGAGCCGACCGCCGACCCGGCGACGCGGCAGGTGGGCGTGTACCTGCGCCTGCCCAACCCCGGCGGCCTCGTCGGCGGCCTTTTTGCCACGGGCACCGTCGTGTCCGAGACGCAGCAGGCGGCGCTGCTCGTGCCCACGGCGGCGCTGCGCGAGGAAGGCGACGCCGCGTACGTGCTCGTCGTGGCCGACAGCACGATCCAGCGGCGCGACGTGACCGTGACGGGCCGCGACGCCCAGCGCGGCGTCGTCGCCATCCGGGGCGAGGTGGCCGCGCGCGACGTGGTCGTCGTCGCCCCGACGGCTAACGCCGTTGCGGGCTCGCGCGTGCGCATCGCCGGCGCCGCCAGCCGTCCCGACACGAGCGCTGCCCCTCTTGCCGAGTAATCCTTTTTACGAGTATGCAATCCAACAGCAACCTGCCCGAAAACGGCGTTCCTGCCGGCGCGAAGCGCGTTTCCAGCGAGGACCCGTCGCGCTTTACCGGGCTGAGCGGCATCGCCATCCGGCGGCCCGTGTTTGTCTCGATGGTGATGGTGGGGCTCGTGGTGCTCGGGCTGTTCTCGCTGCGCAACCTGCCCATTGACCAGTTTCCCGACGTCGAGATTCCCGTCGTCACCGTCACGACCGTTTATCCGGGCGCGAGCCCCGAGACCATCGAGCGCGAGGTGTCGCAGCGGCTCGAGCAGGCGTTCAACCCCGTGCAGGGCGTGGACAAGATCACGTCGGTCTCGCTCGAAAACGTGTCGCAGATCATTATCGAGTTCGACCTGTCGCGCAACTCCGACGACGCGGCAAACGACGTGCGCGCCAAGATTGCGACCGTGCGCACCGAGCTGCCCTCCGACATCGAGGAGCCCATCGTGCAGACGTTCGACCCGGCGGCGCAGCCCATCGTGTCGCTGGGTTTGTCGAGCAGCCAGGTGCCCGTGCAGACGCTGACCTCGCTGGCCGACGAGGGCATCCGGCGGCGGCTCGAAGCCGTGCCGGGCGTGGGCGAGGTGCAGCTGGCCGGCGGGCTGGCGCGCGAAATCCGCGTCAACGTGGACCCGCAGCGGTTGCAGGCGCAGGGCGTGAGCGTGAACGAAGTCATCGCCGCGCTGCGCACGCAGAACGTCGAGGTGCCCGCCGGGCGCGTCGAGCGGGGGCCGGGCGAGCAGCTCGTGCGCGTGGTCGGGCGCATCGCCGAGCCGCGCCAGTTCAACGACCTCGTCGTCGCCAACCGGCCCGGCGCGCCCATCCGGCTGGGCGACGTGGCATCGGTCGAGGACGCGACCGAGGAGGAACGCTCGGTTGCCCTCATCAACGGGCGGCGCGCCGTCGCGCTCAACATCCTCAAAGTCAGCGGCGCCAACACGGTTGACGTGGCCGAGGGCGTCATCGAGGCCGTCGGCGAAATCGAGGCCGGCTTGCCTGGGGGCGTGGACTTGCAGGTGGTGCGCGACAACTCGGTTTCCATCCGCCACTCGGTCGAGGACACGCTGTTCGAGCTCGTGCTGGGCGCCATCCTCACGGTCGTCATCGTGATGCTGTTCTTGAACGACGGCAAGGCGACGACCATCACGGCGCTGGCCCTCCCCGTCTCCATCATCGCCACGTTTATGCTGATGGGGGCGCTGGGCTTCACGCTCAACATCATCTCCCTCCTGGCGCTGTCGCTCTCCATCGGCATCCTCATTGACGACGCGATTGTGGTGATCGAGAACATCGTGCGGCACCGGCAGATGGGGCAGGGGCCGTTTGCCGCGGCGGGCGACGGCACGAACGAGATTTTCCTGGCCGTCATGGCGACGACGCTGTCCATCGTGGCCGTGTTCGTGCCCGTAGCGTTCATGGGCGGCATCATCGGGCGGTTTTTCTACCAGTTCGGGATGACCGTGGCCTTTGCCGTGCTCGTGTCGCTGTTCGTGGCTTTTACGCTGACGCCCATGATGGCCGCGCACTGGGGCGTGGACCCGCACGTCGAGGGCGCGCATCCGCCCAGCAGAAACCCGCTCAAACGCGCCATCTCGGCCTTCAACCGACTGTTCGACCGGGGCGCGAGCCGCTACAGCGGCGTCATCGAGTGGGCGCTGCGGCACCGCAAAACGACGCTGGGCGGCGCCTTTGCCCTGCTGATTGCCAGCTTTTTCCTGTTCCCCCTCATCGGCGGCGGCTTTTTGCCGCCCCAGGACCAGAGCCAGTTCGTCGTCCAGTTCTCGACGCCCGACGGGTCGAGCCTGGCCTACACGCGCCAGAAAGGCGAGCAGATCGGGGCGCTGCTGCGCGAGATGCCGGGCGTGGATTACACCTACACGACGATTGGCGCCGGCCAGACGGGGCGCGTCACGGCGGGCGAGGTGTTCGTCAAGCTCGTGCCAGCAGGCGAGCGGGGCCAGACGCAGCAGCAGGTGCAGGCTGACGCGCGCGACCAGCTCAAGCCTCTTTTCGGCGTCCAGACCGCCGTGCTGGATGCCGGCGGGCTGGGCGGCGCCCGCGCCCCCCTTGCCGTCGAGGTGCGCGGGCCGGACGTGGCGGGCTTGCAGGAACTGGCGCAGCGCGTCGAGGCCGAGGTGCGCGGGCTGCCCGACGTGGTGGACGTGGACAACTCGCTGGGCCAGCCGCGCCCCGAGTACCGCATTGCCGTCAACCGCGACGTGGCGAATGAACTGGGCCTCACGGTTGGCGCCGTCGCGGCGACGGTCCGGCCCGTGCTGGCCGGGCAGAACGTGACCACGTGGCAGGACCCCACGGGCGAGGAGCGCGACGTGGTCGTGCAGGTCGCGCCCGAACTCAGGCAGTCCGTGCAGGACATTGCCCGGCTGCCCATTGCCACGCCGCGCGGCACCACGATCCCGCTTGCCCAGGTGGCGCAGATCGAAGAAGGCACGGCGCCGTCGCAGATAGACCGGAGCAACTTGCAGCGCACCGCCACGATTTCGGGCAGCCCGGCGCCCGGCCTGTCCGTCAGCGAGGCCACGGCGGCCATCCAGGCCCGGCTCGACGAGATGGACATCCCGGCGGGCTACACCGTCGGCTTTGGCGGCGAGACGGAGCAGCTTGCCGAGACGGCGGGCTACGTGCTCCAGGCCATCGCGCTGGCCATCATCCTCATCTTCCTCATTCTGGCGTCGCAGTTCGAGTCCATCGCGCAGCCTTTTGCCATCATGCTGTCGCTCCCGCTTTCGCTGATTGGCGTGCTGCTGGCGCTGCTCATCTCCGGCGACACGTTCAACATGATGTCCATGATCGGCGTGATTCTGCTGTTCGGGCTGGTGGTGAAAAACGCCATCCTGCTCGTGGACAACGCCAACGAGCGGCGGCGCGCGGGCGTGGACCGGTTCCGGGCGCTCGTCGAGGCCGGGCAGGTGCGGCTGCGCCCCATCATCATGACCACGCTGGCGATGATCGCGGGGATGCTGCCGTCGTCGCTGGCGCTGGGCGAGGGTGGCGGCTTCCGCGCGCCGATGTCGCGCGCCGTGATCGGCGGGCTCATCACGTCCACGATTCTGACGCTGGTGGTGGTGCCCGTGGCGTACACCTATTTCGACGACATGGGCGCGTGGGTGCGCCGCAAAATCGGCGGGCGCAAAAAGGCGGCAGCCGTCCACCCGGACGCCGACGTGCAGGCCGCGCCCGCCCTCGCGCCCGTCGCGCCGGCGCAGTAGCCCCTGTCCCGAACCCCGCCGCTGGCCATGCCCGTCCCCCTGTCCATTCTCGACCTCGCGCCCGTGCCCTCGGGCAGCAGCGCCCCCGAAGCCCTGCGGCGCAGCCTCGACCTGGCCCGCCTGGCAGAGGCGCGGGGCTTTACGCGGCTGTGGTACGCCGAGCACCACGGCATGGCCGGCATCGCGAGTTCGTCGCCCGAGGTGCTTATCGCCCACGCCGCCGCCCACACGCGCCGCCTCCGGCTGGGGTCGGGCGGGGTGATGCTGCCCAACCACGTGCCCCTGCGCGTGGCCGAGACGTACCGCACCCTCGCCGCCCTCTACCCCGGCCGCATTGACCTGGGGCTGGGGCGGGCCCCCGGCACCGACCCGACGACGGCGCGGGCGCTGCGCCAGTTCGAGCCCGACGCCTTTGGCGGCCAGTTTGCCGAGCTGCGCGCCTACACGTCGGATGCGGGCTTTCCTTCTGGCCACCCGTTTGCAGCCGTCGAGGCCGTGCCCGTGGGCGTGCCCCTGCCGCCCATCTGGCTGCTGGGGTCGAGTGGCGCCAGCGCGGCGTTCGCGGGCGCGCAGGGGCTGGGGTACAGCTTTGCCAGCCATTTCAGCCCGACGCCCGCCCGCCCGGCCTTCGAGGCGTACCGCGAGGCGTTTCGGCCATCGCCCCAGTTTCCCGCGCCGCACGCCCTGCTCGCCGTGTCCGCCCTCTGCGCCCCGACGGACGAGGAGGCCGACTACCTCGCCACGACGCAGGACCTGATGTGGATCCGGCTGCGGCAGGGCCTTTTCGGCCCGCTCCCCAGCCCCGACGAGGCGCGGGCGTACCCGTACACCGCCGAGGAGCGCGCCGCCCTTTCCGACCGGCGCCGGCTGATGGTGACGGGCACGCCGGAACAGGTGGCCGCGCGCCTGCAACAGATGGCCCACGACGCGGGCGCCGACGAGGTGATGGTGACGACGATTGTGCACGACCCCGAGGCGCGGCTGCGCTCGTACGCCCTTCTCGCCGACGCCGCGGGCCT